>NZ_JBHVAK010000008.1:0-143638 GCF_042667085.1 Nocardia sp. NPDC057353 | reverse complement strand
CCCCCGGCCGGATTCCGGCCGGGGGCGTTCGCGGAGAACTAGCTGCCGTTCTTGGCGGCCAGCGCCTTCGCCTCGCGGCGGCGCCGGTGCAGGATCGGCTCGGTGTAGCCGTTGGGCTGCTTCGTGCCCTCCAGGATGAGCTCCTTCGCCGCCTGGAAGGCGACGCTGCCCGCGAAGTCGGGGGCCAGCGGGCGGTAGCTCGGGTCGCCCTCGTTCTGCCGGTCGACGACCGGGGCCATCCGCTCCAGGCTGGCCACCACCTCGTCCTCGGTGACGACGCCGTGCCGCAGCCAGTTCGCCATGAGCTGGCTGGAGATGCGCAGGGTGGCGCGGTCCTCCATGAGCGCGACGTCGGAGATGTCGGGCACCTTGGAGCAGCCGACGCCGTGGTCGATCCAGCGCACCACGTAGCCGAGGATGGACTGCGAGTTGTTGTCCAGCTCCTGGCGCTTCTCCTCGTCGCTCCAGTTCGGCTCGGCGGCGAGCGGGATCTGCAGAATCTGGTCGACGTCGGCGCGGCGGCCGCCCTTGACCAGCTCCTTCTGCCTGGCGAGCACGTCGACCAGGTGGTAGTGGGTGGCGTGCAGGGTGGCGGCGGTGGGCGAGGGCACCCAGGCGGTGTTGGCGCCCGCCTTCGGGTGGCCGATCTTCTGCTCCAGCATGTCGCGCATGAGGTCGGGCATGGCCCACATGCCCTTGCCGATCTGCGCGCGGCCGCGCAGCCCGACGGCGAGGCCGGTGTCGACGTTCCAGTCCTCGTAGGACTTGATCCACTGCTGCGCCTTCATGTCGGCCTTGCGGACCATCGGCCCGGCCTCCATGGAGGTGTGGATCTCGTCGCCGGTGCGGTCCAGGAAGCCGGTGTTGATGAAGACCACGCGGGCGGCGGCGGCCTGGATGGCGGCCTTGAGGTTGACCGTGGTGCGGCGCTCCTCGTCCATGATCCCGACCTTGAGGGTGTTGCGCTCGAGGCCGAGCACGTCCTCGACGGCGGCGAAGAGGTCGTTGGTGAAGGCGACCTCGTCCGGGCCGTGCATCTTCGGCTTGACGATGTAGACCGAGCCGGTGCGGCTGTTCTTCAGCGCGGCGTCGGCGCGCAGCGCGTGCTTGGCGATGAGCGAGGTGATCAGGCCGTCCAGGATGCCCTCCGGCACCTCGTTGCCCTCGGAATCCAGAATGGCGTCCGAGGTCATGAGGTGCCCGACATTGCGCACGAAGAGCAGCGAGCGGCCGTGCAGGGTGAGCTCGGAGCCGTCCAGCGCGGTGTAGACGCGGTCCGGGTTCATGGTGCGGGTGAAGCTCTTGCCGCCCTTGCTGACCTCTTCGGCGAGATCGCCCTTCATCAGCCCGAGCCAGTTGTGGTAGCAGAGCACCTTGTCCTCGGCGTCGACCGCGGCGACCGAGTCCTCGAAGTCCATGATCGTGGTGACCGCGGACTCCAGCACCACGTCCTTGATCCCCGCGGTGTCGGTGCTGCCGATCGGCGACTCCGGGTCGATCTGGATCTCGATGTGCAGGCCGTTGTGCTTCAGCAGCACCGAGGTCGGCGCCTCCGGGGTGCCCAGGTAGCCGACGAGCTGCGAGGCGTCGGCCAGGCCGATCTCGGTGCCGTCCTCCAACCCGACCTCGAGCTCGCCGTCCACGATCCGGTACGAGGTGGAGCCGATGTGCGAGCCGGTGATCAGGGTGACCGAGTCGTCGAGGAAGTTGCGCGCCCACTCGATGACCTTGTCGCCGCGGACCCGGTTGTAGCCGGAGCCCTTCTCGGCGCCGCCGGTCTCCGGGATGGCGTCGGTGCCGTAGAGCGCGTCGTAGAGCGAGCCCCAGCGGGCGTTCGCGGCATTGATCGCGAAGCGCGCGTTGCTCACCGGCACCACCAGCTGCGGGCCCGCGGTGAGCGCGATCTCGTCGTCCACGTTCGCCGTGGTCGCCTCGAAGTCGGCGGGCTCGGGGCGCAGGTACCCGATCTCGGTGAGGAACTGCTTGTAGGCGGCCTTGTCGTAGTTCGCGCCCGGGTGCTCGCTGTGCCAGGCGTCCAGCTTGCCCTGGATCTCGTCCCGCTCGGCCAGCAGCGCGCGGTTGCGCGGCGCGAACTCGGTGATCACGCGCTCGGCGCCCGCCCAGAACGCGGCCGAATCCACGCCGGACCCCGGCAGCGCCTCGTTCTCGATGAACGCATGGAGAACGCCGGCCACCTGGAGTCCGCCGACCTGAACCCGCTCTGTCATCTACTGCCTCGCTTCCGAGAGGGCCGATGGAAAAAGTCGCTGTCATGTTACCCGCCGGTAAAAGCCACGCCGGGGTCGCGCCCCCCTGATACTAGTCAGCGCCGGATTAATGTACTGGTCGGAACATTAGGGAGGTCGGCAGTGGCGCTGGACGGCAAGGTCGCACTGGTCACCGGCGGTGGCCGCGGGCTCGGCGCGGAGATGGCGCTGGCCTTCGCAGCGGCCGGGGCGGACGTGGTGCTCGCCGGGCGGCGGATCGAGTCCTGCGCCGCGGTGGCCGAGCGGATCCGGGCCGAGCACGGGCGCCGCGCGCTGCCGGTGGCCTGCAACGTCAGCCACTGGGAGCAGTGCGACGCGCTGGTGGAGGCGGCCTACGCCGAGTTCGGGCGGGTGGACGTGCTGGTGAACAACGCGGGATCCTCGCCGCTCTACCCGAGCCTGGCCGAGGTGCCGGAGGCGCTGTTCGACAAGGTGATCGCGGTGAACCTCAAGGGGCCGTTCCGGCTCGGGGCGCTGATCGGCGCGCGGATGGCGGCGGCGGGCGGGGGCTCGATCATCAATATCTCCTCCATCGAGGCCACGAACCCGGAGCCGCACGCGGTGCCCTACGCCGCCGCGAAGGCCGGGCTGGAGGCGCTCTCCGGCGGGCTGGCGCGGACCTACGGCCCGGCGGTGCGGGTCAATACGATCCGCTGCGGGCCGTTCGACACCGATATCGCCGCCGCCTGGCCGGACGAGCTGCGCGCCGAGCTGGAGCGCCGCAGCACGCTGGGGCGGGTCGGGACGCCGAGCGAGATCGTCGGCGCCGCGCTGTATCTCGCGGATGAGGCGGCGTCGGGGTTCGTCACCGGCGCGGTGCTCGCGCTGGACGGCGGGTGGCGGTGAGCGACGCCGCAGCGGCGGCACGAATCGGCGGCGCGGCGCGCACGCGGGCAGGAGGCACCGCGGCGGACAGCGCCCCCCGTGCCCCGCGCGCGGGCGGCGGACCCGCGCGCGGAAGCGGCTCCGCCGGGGCGCCCGCCGATCCCGCGGCCGCACGGCGGCGGGGCAGGCCGCCCGGCACCGAACCGCCCGCCGCGGAGACCCGGCGGCGAATCCTCCGCGCCGCGACGGAGCTCTTCGCACGCAACGGCTTCCACGGCACCGGGGTGGCCGAGATCGGCGCCGCCGCCGGGGTGCAGCGCGGCGCGCTCTACTACCACATCGGCTCCAAGGAGGAGCTGCTGTGGCACATCCTGCGCGACTACACCGCGCTCATGCTGACCGAGGCCGAGCGGATCCGCGCCCGCGGCGACGCACCGATCCCGACACTGCGCGCGCTCATCCGCTCGCACGTCGCGCTGATCGTCGAGCACCGCCGCGAGGTCGCGGTGCAGCTGCGCGACGTCACCGCGCTCACCGGCGACCGCGCCACCGACCTGCAGGAGCTGCGCGACCGGCTGCAGCGCTGCTGGCAGGCGGTCTTCGACGCGGGGTACGCCGCGGGCGCGCTGCGCACCGCCGACCACGTGGTCACCAACAGCGTGCTCGGCATGCTGAACACCGTCTCCTCCTGGTACCGCCCGCACGGGCCGCACACCCCCGCCGAGATCGCCGAGATCCTGGCGGGCACCCTGCTCGACGGCCTGGTCGTCGGGGACAGCACGAAAGGTTGACCATGGCGTGGGATTTCGAGACCGATCCGGAGTACCGGGCAGAGCTGGAGTGGGCCGCGGAGTTCGTCCGCACCGAGGTCGAGCCGCTCGACCTGCTCTACCCGAACCCCTACGACCGCTCCGACACCGAGGCCATGGCGCTGCTGCGCCCGCTGCAGGAGCGGGTGCGGGAGCGCGGGCTGTGGGCCTGCCACCTCGGCCCCGAGCTCGGCGGCCCCGGCTTCGGCCAGCTGAAGCTGGCGCTGCTCAACGAGGTGCTCGGCACCTCGGTCTGGGCTCCCTCGGTCTTCGGCTGCCAGGCGCCGGACTCCGGTAACGCCGAGATCCTTGCGCACTACGGCACGCCGGAGCAGAAGGAGCGCTGGCTGCGGCCGCTGCTGGCGGGCGAGATCGGCTCCTGCTACGTCATGACCGAGCCGACCGGCGGCGCCGACCCCACGCTCTTCACCGCCCGCGCGGTGCGGGACGGCGACGAGTGGGTGCTCAACGGGGAGAAGTGGTTCAACTCCAACGCCACCTTCGCCGCCTTCCACATCGTCATGGTGGTGACCGACCCGGAGGCGGGCCCCTACCGCGGCATGTCCATGTTCATCGTGCCCGCGGGGACGCCGGGGCTGGAGATCGTGAAGAACTTCCACGTGCGCGGCTTCAGCGAGCACGAGGGGCACCTGCGCTTCACCGACGTCCGGGTGCCCGCCGACCACCTGCTCGGCGAGCGCGGGCAGGGCTTCGTGGTGGCGCAGACCCGGCTCGGCGGCGGCCGCGTGCACCACGCCATGCGCACGGTCGCGCTGGTCGGGCGGGCCTTCGACCTGCTGTGCGAGCGCGCCGTCTCCCGGCAGGTGCGCGGCGGCGCGCTCGGCTCGCTGCAGATGACGCAGGAGAAGATCGCGGACAGCTGGATCGAGATGGAGCAGTTCCGGCTCCTGGTGCTGCGCACGGCGTGGCGCATCGACCGGGAGCGGGACTACCTGAAGGTGCGCAAGGACATCGCGGCGATCAAGGTCGCCATGCCCAAGGTCATGCACGACATCGCGCAGCGCGCGCTGCACCTGCACGGCGCCATCGGCGTCAGCGACGACCTGCCCTTCGTCGACATGCTCACCTACGCCGAGGTGATGGGGTTGGCCGACGGCCCCACCGAGGTGCACAAGATCACGCTCGCCCGCGAGGTGCTGAAGACCTACGCCCCCGGCGACCCGGTCTACCCCTCCGGCTACCGCCCCGCGCTGCGCGAGCGCGCCCGCGACCTGGTCGCGCGGCGGCTGGAGCGCGCGGTGGGCAACCTGTAGCGGTGAACGCGGCTCTCGACCCGGCCCCGCGCGACCGGATGGCCGCCGCGCGGGGCAGCGGGCCCGCACCCGCCGTCCAGTGCGCGGTGCTGGTGGCGGCGGTGCTCGCCGCCGGTCTCGCCGCGCACGGCGCCACCGTGGTCGGCGCCGAGCCGATCTGGGTCCTGGCGCTGCTCGGCGGGGTCTGGACCCTGTTCCCGGCGCTGCTGCTCACCGGCGTCTGGCGGATGCACGCCGCGCTCGGGTCGAAGCCGGGCCCGGTCCTCGGCCCGCTCGAAGTCGGCGCCGCGGCGGCGCTCGCCGCGGGCTCCGTGCTGCTGGTGCGCGGCTCGCCGGTCGCGGAGCCGCTGCTCGCCGCCGGTGCGCTCACCGCCGTGCTCGCGCTCGTCGCGCACCTGCGCACGGACCGGCGGCGCAGGCGCCGCGCCGAGCTCCGCGCACGCGGGCGGGAGGTGGCGGTGCCGATCGTCGACGACGGGCTCGGGCCGTTCCGGCGCACCGCGAGCCCGAAGCTCACCCGGGTCACCGTCGAGTACGGGTCGCGGCTGCTCACCCTGCCCGCGCGGCAGGTGCCCGCGCGGCCGCTCGCGGTCGGCGACCGGGTCCGGCTCTGGATCGACCCGGACGATCCGGAGCGGTGGACCGCAGCGGCGGACAACGGGGTGTCGCGGCTCCTCGACCGATAGCGAACATCCCGCAAAGACCACGAAGCCCGGTTCACTTTCCGCTATTCTCCGCTCAGCACAGCACACCCTCCGCTCGCCCCAGAGGAGCCGCATGTACCCCGGCGCACACGTCGACAGTTTCCCGGACAAGCCCGCGGTGGTGGTGGCCGAAACCGGGGAGACGCTCAGCTATCGCGAGCTGGAGGAGAACTCGGTGCGGCTCGCGCGGCACCTGCACGAGGCCGGGCTGCGCCGCGGCGACCACCTCGCGCTGCTCTCCGGCAACGACCCCGAGGTGTACGAGGTGTACTGGGCCGCATTGCGATCCGGGCTTTACATCACGGCGGTGAACCGGCACCTCTCCGCGCCCGAGATCGCCTACATCGTGAACGACTGCGGGGCGCGGGCGCTGATCGTCTCCGCGGAGCTCGCCGAGGTCGCGGCGGAGGTGCTGCCGCAGACGCCCGCGGTCGAGCTGCGGCTGGCGTTCGGCGGGGAGGTCGCGGGGTTCGGGTCGTACGAGGCGGCGCTGGCGGCCGCGTCGGCGGAGCCGAGGGACGACGAGCCGCGCGGCGCGGACATGCTGTACTCGTCCGGCACGACGGGGCGGCCGAAGGGCATCCGGCAGCCGCTCCCGGAGCGACAGGTCGGCGATGCCCCCGGCGACACCTACACCGCCATCTTCGGCCCGCTCTACGGCTTCGACAGCGACACCGTCTACCTGTCCCCCGCGCCGCTCTACCACGCGGCGCCGCTGCGCTTCGGCGGCGTCGTGCACGCCCTCGGCGGGACGCTGGTGATCATGCGGAGGTTCGACGCCGAGCAGGCGCTGGCCGCGATCGAGCAATACCGGGTGACGCACAGCCAGTGGGTGCCGACCATGTTCGTGCGCATGCTCAAGCTGGACCCGGCCATCCGGTCGAAGTACGACGTGTCGAGCCTGCGGGTCGCGGTGCACGCGGCGGCGCCGTGCCCGGTGGCGGTCAAGCGGGCGATGATCGAGTGGTGGGGCCCGATCCTGTTCGAGTACTACGCCTCCACCGAGGCCAACGGCGCCACCTTCATCGACAGCGAGCAGTGGCTGCGCAAGCCCGGTTCGGTGGGCACCGCCGGGCTCGGCACCATCCGGATCTGCGGCGACGACGGCGCCGAGCTGCCGGTCGGCGAGATCGGCACGGTCTACTTCGAGCGCGAAGAAGTGCCCTTCGCCTACCACAACGACCCGGCCAAGACCGCCGAGGCGGTGCACCCGGCGCAGCCGACCTGGACCACCACCGGCGACATCGGCTACCTGGACGAGGACGGCTTCCTCTTCCTCACCGACCGCAAGGCGTTCATGATCATCTCCGGGGGCGTGAACATCTACCCGCAGGAGGTGGAGGACGCGCTGGCGCTGCACCCGAAGGTGCTGGACGTGGCGGTGATCGGGGTGCCGGACGAGGAGATGGGCGAGTCGGTGCTCGCCGTCGTGCAACCCGCCCCCGGCGCCGAGCCCGGCCAGGAACTCGCCGACGAGCTGCGCGGGTACCTGCGCGAGCGGATCGCGCACTACAAGGTGCCGCGCACCGTCGACTTCTCCGACGATCTGCCGCGCACGCCCACCGGGAAGCTGGTCAAGGGGAAGTTGCGCGCGCGGTACGCGTAGCCGGCGCCGCCGGACAGCGGCGTTCGGTACGCCCGCGGCGGCGCGGCTACCCGGAGCGCGGCGGCGCCCGCGCGCGGGCGATGAATCGCCGCGCCCCGGTCGGTCTGCACTGACAACGGACCGAGGAGGAGCGCATGACGACCGTGATCGCCGACATCACCATGTCCATGGACGGCTACGTGACCGGGGTGGGCGCGGGACCCGGCCGCGGGCTCGGCGACGCCGAGGAGCTGCACGCCTGGGTGACCGAGCAGGACGAGGTGGACCGCGAGATCCTGCGCGCCGCCACCGCGCTCACCGGCGCCGTGATCATGGGCCGCGGGCTCTACGACGTGGTCGAGGGCCCCGGCGGCTGGACGACCGAGATGGGGTACGGCGCGCAGGAGGCGGGCACGCCCCCGTTCTTCGTGGTGACCAGCGAGCCGCCGGCCGAGAGCAGGCTGGTGCGCGAAGTCGGGCTGCGTATCACCTTCGTCGATTCCCCGTCGGCCGCGCTCGAGCAGGCCGCCGCGGTAGCGGGCGACCGCGCGGTGGTGCTCATGGGCGGCGGCGAGCTGGTCGGCCGCGCGCTGGAGGCCGGGCTGGTGGACGAGCTGCGGCTGCACCTGGCGCCGCTGATCCTCGGCGGCGGCACCCCGCTGTTCCGGCCCGGCGCCCGCAGCCACTACCGGCAGCGCGCGGTGCGCCCCTCCGGCAATGCCTGCCACCTCGTCTACGAGCGGGTCACTTCCAGTACGCCTGGTACTTGATCGAATCCTTCCCCAGCCCGTGCTTGCCTTTGAGCGTCTTCACGATCGAACGGGTGGTGCGCCCGTCACAGGCCACCCAGCCGAACGTGTCCGGCTTGCAGGCGATCTGCTCGGCCGCCTCGCGCAGCAGCCGCCCGTCGTCCACCCGCTGCACCCAGGTGACCTCGTGGTTCGGGCCCGCGTGCACCGGCAGCGTCGGGTCGGACTCGTACTGCCACTCCAGCCACACCCGCGCCGGTGTGTCCCCGAGCGCGCTCAGCAGCGAATTGACGGCGGGCAGCGAGGCGGTGTCGCCGAACAGCACGAACTCGGCGGGCACCGGCTCCGGGATCGTGAAGTTCGACGCCCCGACATTCTTCATCGCCGACGCCTCCAGCACCTCCCCCACCTGTGCGTTCGCCGCCCACACCGAGGCGGGGCCGTGATGCAGCGCGAACTCCACACCGAAGGAGTCGTTCGCCGGATCCTGATCGACCAGCGTGTACCCGCGCTGCCGGAAGTTGCCCTTGCCGTCGTCGAACCAGAGCCGAATCCACTGGGTCGGGTGCACCGGGTAGTCGGCGAGCAACCCGCCCGCGGTGAACCCGACCCGGATGTACTTGTCCGTGACGGGGCTGACCGAGGTGACGGTGAGCTTGTAGTTGTCCGCGCGGTAGGCCCGCATCATGAGGCCTTCGAGACCCTTGCTCATGAAGTCAGGGTAGCCTAACTAGCCGTCCCCAGCGCGCAGCACCGCGCGCACCGCGGTGGCGGCGACTTCGTCGTCGGAGAGCCCGCTCCCTGGAATGAGAATGTGCGAGAGCACGATGCGGACGATGATCTCGGCGGCCTGCTCCGGTGGTACCGCGAGGTCGGAGGCGTCGGGGCGGGCGCCGACGATCGGGGTGACGAAGGCGCTCACCGTGTCGAGCAGCGTGGTGGACGAGTCCCGGTGCGCGATGGCGACATCGAGTAGCCAGCGGGGTTCGTGGTCGCGGACGCGGCGGATGACGGGGTGGCCGCGCAGGTGGGCGAGGGCGAAGCGGACGGCGGCGTGCACGACTTCCCGGAGCGGGGCGAAGAGATCGACCTCGCGGTAGCCGCGCGCGATCATGGCCGCGACCTCGGCGCGGGCGACGGCGCCGATCATGCCGTTCTTGTCGCCGAACTCGCGGTAGGCGGTGGCGCGGGAGACGCCCGCGCGCTCGGCCACCGCGGCGAGGGTGAGCGCGTCGAGACCGATCTCGCCCATCATCTCCAGGGCGGTCTGCTCCAGGAGCTCGGCATTCCGGGTCACGGGGTCATTATGCCCGGCTCTTGCCGCCGGGCCATATGAGACTCTATGGTCGATCAGTCTCAGTTCGGTGATCAGGGAGGTCCGGCATGCACGCGATCGTGCTCGGCGCGGGAATGGGCGGGCTGCTGGCCGCGCGGGTGCTCTCCGAGCACTTCGACCGGGTGACGGTGCTGGAGCGGGACCGGTTGCCGGAGCAGCCACGGGCGCGGCGGGGGGTGCCGCAGGGGAAGCACGTGCACGGGCTGCTGCCGCGCGGGGCCGCGCTGCTGGAGGAGTTCTTCCCGGGGCTGCGCGCGGAGCTGGTGGCGTCGGGGGCGGTGGAGTGCGCGGCGCTGGAGCAGGTGCGGTTCGCGGTGGCCGGACACCAACTGGCCAGGGCGGCGACCGGGCACGTGGCGCTGCAGGCGAGCAGGCCGCACCTGGAGCACCACGTACGGGCGCGGGTGGCGGCGCTGCCGGGGGTGGAGATCCGGGACGGGGTCGCGGCGCTGGATCTCTCCCACGACCCGCGCGGCGGGCGGGTCACCGGGGTGCTGGTGCGGGACGGCGACGGTGATCGGCGGCTCGATGCCGACCTGGTGGTGGCCTCGATGGGGCGGGGCAGCGCGGTGAACTCGTGGCTGGAGCGGTTCGGGTACGCACCGCCCGCCGCGGAGGGGACGCCGATCGACATCGTGTACACCAGCGCGTTCGCCCGGCTTCCTGCCGGGGCGCTGGCCGGGGAGCTGAGCATCACCGCGGGGGTGCGGACGGCGCCGCCGCGGGCGCTGGCGATGTTCGCGGTGGAGGGCGGGCGGCACATCGTGACGCTGATCGGGTTCGGTGGGGAGAAACCGCCGGTCGACACGGCGGAATTCGCTTCGTACGCGGCGCATTTCGCGCCCGCCGATGTGGTCGACGCGCTGGCGCGGGCCGAGTACCCCGACCCGTCGGCTTCGTTCCGGTACAAGGCGAACCTGCGCCGCCGGTACGAGCGGCTTTCCGCGTTCCCGGACGGGCTGCTGGTCACCGGCGACACGCTGTGCAGCTTCAGCCCGGTGTACGGGCAGGGGATGACGGTGGCGGCGATCCAGATGGCGGTGCTGCGCACCGTGCTCGAAAGCGGCACCGGGGATCTGGCGCGCCGCTTCTACCGGGCGGTGCGGCCGGAGATCGACCACGCCTGGCAGCTCACGGTCGCCGCCGACGGGGCCATGCCGCACGTGACGCCGGAGGGGCCGGTTGCCCGGGCGGCGGTCGCGGCGCTGGACCCGATCCTGATCGCCGCCGAGCGCGACCCGCGGGTCGCCGCGGCGCTCTTCCAGGTGATCGGGCTGGTCGAGCGGCCGTCCTCCCTGCTCACGCCGGAGCTGCTGGCCCGCATCGGCGCCGCCAGCGCGGGCGCGCTGCTCGAGTCCGCGCTGCGCACCGCGGGCGGTGGCATCACCCGCGCGCTCACCGTCAGGACGGCCTGAGCGGGGTCGGGCCGCCCCGGTGACCCGCACGAGCGGCCGGAGCCGTGTGGCGCAGCCGGAGCGAACGAGTCACCGCGGTCGGCCCGACGATATTCGCAGCCGCGGGGCGCACCCGCCGGACCCCGCGCGGCGCGGGGCTCAGATGGCCTGGAGGTACCAGTCCACCCGCTCGTCCCCGTCGGTGGCGCTGTGGCTGTAGCGGAAGCGTGCCCGGCGGGCGACGGCGACCGAGGAGGTGTGCCCGGGGTCGACCCGGATCACCGCCTCCTCGACGGCGCCGAGCGCGGCGAGGTATCGGCAGCCGAGGATGACGGCGCGGGTGGCGAGGCCGCGACCGCGGCGGTCGGGGTACACGCCGTACTCGATGCTGGCCTGCCCCTTGGCCAGGTAGGGCCGGGCCAACCGGATGTCGAGCAGCCCGATGAGCTCGGCGGCGGGGAGTTCGGTGACGGCGAAGAGCCGGGTCGCGCCGTCCGCCGCCCAGGCCGCGGCGCTCTCCGCGAAGCGCTCGGTCGCCGATTCCGCCGCGCCGAGCTCCGGCCAGAGCCGGGTCAGCGCGGAGTCCGCGCCCGCGAGGTGCGCCTCGACATCGGTCACCGCGATCGGACGCAGGGCGATCACACCATCGGAAACCAGCACGGAACCATGATCGGCAGCGGAGCGACGTTCAAGCAAACCGACCCCCCTTCCCGGCGGGTCGGGTCAGGACGCGTTGCGGGTGCAGGCGGAGCCGACCAGCCCGGCGGGTCGCGGCGCGGCGCTGCCGAGATCGGGGAAGGGCGGCGCGACCTCGCCGAGCCCGGCGACGGCCGCACCCTCCGCCTCGGCGAGCGACGGCGCCGCCGCCCAGCCGAAGCGCCCGTCCGCGCCGCGCGCGACGGCGGCGCAGCCGTCGGTGTACTGCAGCACGATCCGGCAGTCGTAGACCCCGCAGTTCTTGATCGCCTCGGCATCGGCGGCGACATAGCTCCGGTGGTCGGTGGTGATGGCGACGACGCCGGTCGAGTCGGAGAGCGAGACGGTGCCGTAGTACAGCCCCTTCGGCGGTACCGCGGCGGCCGGGGCGGAGACTCCGGCGCCGAGCAGCGCCGCCGTGGTGGCGACGACTCCGGCGACCGAGCGGGACAGCGGCGGCAGGGACACGGGGCGGACCTCCATCAGCGGCCCCTCACCGACGAGGAGCACCGCGAGAATCATCCTCGCGGCGCTCCCGGTTGTCCAGCGGCGGAAATCGCTGCCGCGCAGAACCTTCTAGACGGTGAAGCCGAGCGCGCGCAGCTGCTCGCGGCCGTCGTCGGTGATCTTGTCCGGCCCCCACGGCGGAATCCAGACCCAGTTGATCTTCAGGTCCTCGACCAGCCCGCTGCGCACCAGCGCATTGCGCGACTGGTCCTCGATGACGTCGGTGAGCGGGCAGGCGGCGGAGGTCAGCGTCATGTCGAGCACGGCGACGTCCTCCTCCACCTTGAGGCCGTAGACCAGCCCGAGGTCGACGACGTTGATGCCGAGCTCGGGGTCGACGACGTCGCGCATCGCCTCCTCGAGGTCCTCGAGCAGCTTGCTGTCCTCGGCCGAGAGCTCGGCCGCGGGCGTGCTGGTGTCGGGTGTCTCGGTCATGACCCGCTTCCCTTCGATTGCTGATCCTCGATGCGCACCACCGCGTCCTTGAACGCCATCCAGCCCAGCAGGGCGCACTTGACGCGGGCGGGGTACTTGGCGACCCCGGCGAAGGCGATGCCGTCGCCGATCACGTCCTCGTCCCCCTCGACGGTGCCGCGGCTGGAGATCATCTCGCTGAACGAGTCGACCACCTTCATCGCCTGCTGCACCGGCAACCCGATCACCTGGTCGGTGAGGACCGAGGTGCTGGCCTGGCTGATCGAGCAGCCCTGGCCGTCGTAGGAGACGTCGGCGATCTCGCCGGCGTCGTCGATGGCGACCCGCAGCGTCACCTCGTCACCGCAGGTCGGGTTGACGTGGTGCACCTCGGCGCCGTACGGCTCGCGCAGCCCGCGGTGGTGCGGATGCTTGTAGTGGTCCAGGATCACTTCCTGGTACATCTGCTCCATGCGCATGGCTTATGCAACCCCGAAGAACTCGCGGGCCTTCCGCACCGCCGCCACCAGCGCGTCCACCTCGTCGAGGGTGTTGTAGATCGCGAAGGAGGCGCGGGCCGTCGCCGCGACGCCGAAGCGCCGGTGCAGCGGCCAGGCGCAGTGGTGCCCGACCCGGATGGCGACGCCCTGGTCGTCCAGGATCTGCCCGACGTCGTGCGCGTGGATGCCGTCCACCACGAAGGCGACCGCGCCGCCGCGCTCCACGTTCTCGGCGGGCCCGACGATCCGCACGCCCTCGATCCCGGACAGCCCGGCCAGCGCGGCGTCGACCAGCGCATGCTCGTGCGCGGCGACGGCGTCCATGCCGATGGCCTCCAGGTACCGCACCGCCGCGCCGAGCCCGACCACCTGCGAGGTCATCGGCACGCCCGCCTCGAAGCGCTGCGGCGGCGGGGCGTAGGTGCTGCGCTCCATGGTGACGGTCTCGATCATCGAGCCGCCGGTGATGAAGGGCGGGGTCTCCTCCAGCAGCGCGCGGCGCCCGAAGAGCACGCCGACGCCGGAGGGGCCGAGCATCTTGTGCCCGGAGAAGGCGGCGAAATCCACGCCGAGCGCGCGGAAGTCGACCGGCATGTGCGGCACCGACTGGCAGGCGTCGAGCACCACCAGCGCGCCGACGGCCTTCGCCCGCCGCACCAGCTCCTCCACCGGCGCCACCGCCCCGGTGACGTTGGACTGGTGGGTGAAGGCGACCACCTTGGTGGCGGGCGACAGCTCGAGCGAATCGAGGTCGATCCGGCCGTCGTCGGTCACGCCGTACCACTTCAGGGTGGCCCCGGTGCGCCGCGCCAGCTCCTGCCACGGCACCAGGTTGGCGTGGTGCTCCAGCTCGGTGATGACGATCTCGTCGCCCGGCCCGACGTGGTACGGGAAGCGGTCGTCGGCGAAGGCGTAGGTGACCAGGTTCAGCGATTCGGTCGCGTTCTTGGTGAACACGATCTCGCCGACGTCCACCCCGACGAAGCGCGCGATGTCGGCGCGCGCCCCCTCGTAGGCGTCGGTGGCCTCCTCGGCCAGCTGGTGCGCGCCCCGGTGCACCGCCGAGTTCCGGGTGACCAGGAACTCGCGCTCGGCGTCGAGCACCGCCTCCGGGCGCTGCGCTGTCGCCCCGGAATCCAGGTACACCAGCGGTTTTCCGTCGCGCACCGTGCGGCTCAGGATCGGGAAGTCGGCCCGGATCCGTGCCACGTCGAGCACGCGCTCGGGTGCTGCGGTCATCTCAGGCTCCGGCGGTCGCGGTCTGGGTGAAGCGGACGTAGCCATTGGCATCCAGCTCGTCGGCGAGCTCGGCGCCGCCCTCGGCGACGATCCGGCCGCCGACGAAGACGTGCACGAACTCCGGCTGGATGTAGCGCAGGATGCGGGTGTAGTGCGTGATCAGCAGCACCCCGCCGTTCTCCTGCTGCTGGTAGCGGTTGACGCCGTCGGAGACGATCCGCAGCGCGTCCACGTCCAGGCCGGAGTCGGTCTCGTCCAGGATGGCGATCTTCGGCTTGAGCAGCCCGAGCTGCAGGATCTCGTGCCGCTTCTTCTCACCGCCGGAGAAGCCCTCGTTCACGCTGCGCTCGGCGAAGGCGGCGTCGATCTCCAGCTCGCCCATCGACTCCTTCACCTCCTTGACCCAGTGCCGCAGCTTGGGCGCCTCGCCGCGGACGGCGGTGGCGGCGGTGCGCAGGAAGTTCGACATGGAGACGCCGGGCACCTCGACCGGGTACTGCATGGCGAGGAAGAGCCCGGCGCGGGCGCGCTCGTCCACCGACATGGCGAGCACGTCCTCGCCGTCCAGGGTGATCGAGCCTGCGGTCACGGTGTACTTGGGGTGGCCGGCGATGGCGTAGGAGAGGGTGGACTTGCCGGAGCCGTTGGGGCCCATGATGGCGTGCGTCTCACCGGACTTCACGGTGAGGTTCACGCCCTTGAGGATCTCCTTGGTCTCGCCCTCGGGGGTCGTGATCTCGGCGTGCAGGTCCTTGATTTCCAGGGTGGTCATCGAATGTCCTTCGGGGGCTGTGGGGTCGGGTGTCAGGCGCCGATGGCGGCGAGCTCGGCCTCGATGGCCGCCTCCAGCCGCTCCCGCACCTCGGGGACCGCGATCTTCTGGATGATCTCGTGGAAGAAGCCGCGCACCACGAGGCGGCGCGCGATGTCCTCCGGGATGCCGCGGGCGCGCAGGTAGAAGAGCTGCTCGTCGTCGAACCGGCCGGTGGCCGAGGCGTGCCCGGCGCCGAGGATCTCGCCGGTCTCGATCTCCAGATTCGGCACCGAGTCGGCGCGGGCGCCGTCGGTGAGCACCAGGTTGCGGTTCAGCTCGAAGGTGTCGGTGCCCTCGGCCGCGGCACGGATCAGCACGTCGCCCACCCAGACGGTGCGGGCGTCGCCCTTCGGCGAGTCCGGGTCGCCCTGCAGCGCACCCTTGTACAGCACGTTCGACTTGCAGTTCGGCACCGCGTGGTCGACCAGCAGCCGCTGCTCGAAGTGCTGGCCCGCGTCGGCGAAGTACAGCCCGAGCAGCTCGGCGTCGCCGCCGGGGCCCGCGTAGCGCACGGTGCCGGTGAGCCGCACCAGGTCGCCGCCGAGCGTGACGGCGGTGTGCCGCAGCGTGGCGTCCCGGCCCAGCAGCGCGTGGTGCGCGGTGGCGTGCACGGCGTCGTCGGCCCAGTCCTGCACCGCGACCACGGTGAGCCGGGCGCTGTCGCCGAGCACGAACTCCACGTTCTCCGCGTAGGTTCCGCTGCCGCGCAGATCGATCACCACGGTGGCGGCGGCGAAGTTGCCGAGCCGCACCTGGAGGTGGCCGTAGGCGGTGCGGCCCTCGCCCGGGCCGGTGACCGTCACGGTGACGGGCTCGGCGACCTCGACCTCGGCGCCCACCGACAGCACGGTGGCCTGCTCGAAGCCGGAGTACGCCTGCGCGGCGACGCGATCGGCGGGGGTACCGGCCTCGCCGAGGCGAGCGTCGTCGCGCCCGACGGTCTCGACCGTCACCCCGTCGACCGGCGTCACCTCGACGGTCGCGCTGCCGTCGCGGGTCGCGGTGCCATCGTGCAGCCCGCGCAACCGGCGCATCGGCGTGAACCGCCACGCCTCGTCCCGGCCTGAGGGCACCTCGAAGGCATCGACATCGAACGAGGTGAAGACCTCGCCCTTGTTGACCGCCGGACGGACTTCGACGGCCTCGGCCACGTTCTCGGCGGGCATCAGCCGACCGCCCCTTCCATCTGCAGCTCGATCAGCCGGTTCAGCTCCAGCGCGTACTCCATGGGGAGTTCCTTGGCGATCGGCTCCACGAAGCCGCGGACCACCATCGCCATCGCCTCGTCCTCGGTGAGGCCGCGGCTCATGAGGTAGAAGAGCTGGTCCTCGGAGACCTTGGAGACGGTCGCCTCGTGGCCCATGGTCACGTCGTCCTCGCGGATGTCGACGTAGGGGTAGGTGTCCGAGCGGCTCACCGTGTCCACCAGCAGCGCGTCGCACTTCACCGTGGACTTGGAGCCGTAGGCGCCCTTGTTCACCTGGACCAGGCCGCGGTAGGAGGCCCGCCCGCCACCGCGCGCCACCGACTTCGACACGATCGTCGAGGAGGTGTGCGGCGCCAGGTGCAGCATCTTCGCGCCGGTGTCCTGGTGCTGGCCCTCGCCGGCGAAGGCGATGGAGAGCACCTCGCCCTTGGCGTGCTCGCCGGTCATCCAGACCGCCGGGTACTTCATGGTGACCTTGGAGCCGATATTGCCGTCGATCCACTCCATGGTCGCGCCCGCCTCCGCCTTGGCCCGCTTGGTGACCAGGTTGTAGACGTTGTTCGACCAGTTCTGAATGGTGGTGTAGCGGCAGCGGCCGCCCTTCTTCACCACGATCTCGACCACCGCGGAGTGCAGCGAGTCGGACTTGTAGATCGGCGCGGTGCAGCCCTCGACGTAGTGCACGTAGGCGCCCTCGTCGACGATGATCAGGGTGCGCTCGAACTGCCCCATGTTCTCGGTGTTGATCCGGAAGTAGGCCTGCAGCGGGATGTCCACGTGCACGCCGGGCGGCACGTAGATGAAGGAGCCGCCGGACCACACCGCGGTGTTCAGCGCGGAGAACTTGTTGTCGCCCGCGGGGATGACCGAGCCGAAGTACTCCTGGAAGATCTCCGGGTGCTCCTTGAGGCCGGTGTCGGTGTCCAGGAAGATGACGCCCTGCTGCTCCAGGTCCTCGCGGATCTGGTGGTAGACGACCTCGGACTCGTACTGCGCGGCGACGCCCGCGACCAGCCGCTGCTTCTCCGCCTCCGGGATGCCCAGCTTGTCGTAGGTGTTCTTGATGTCCTCCGGCAGGTCCTCCCAGGAGGCGGCCTGCTTCTCGGTGGAGCGCACGAAGTACTTGATGTTGTCGAAGTCGATGCCGTCGAGCTGGGAGCCCCAGTTCGGCATGGGCTTGCGGTCGAAGATGCGGAGCGCCTTCAGGCGGGTCTCCAGCATCCACTCCGGCTCGCTCTTCTTGCCCGAGATGTCGCGCACGACGGCCTCGGAGAGCCCGCGCTGCGCGGCGGCGCCCGCCACGTCCGAATCGGCCCAGCCATAGCCGTAGTTACCCAGGGACGCGATGGTCTCCTCCTGGGATAGCGGCTGCACCTGGTCGGTGGTCGTCGTCATTCGGCACTCCTTCCGGAGTTCTCGGTAGTGACCGCCGCGGGCTGGGCGGCGGTGGCTTTCGGTGCGCGTACGAGCAGCGGAACGTGGGTGGTGCAGGCGCAGTCGCCGTTGGCGATGGTCGCCAGGCGCTGCACGTGGGTGCCGAGCAGCTCCCGGAAGGCCGTCAGCTCGGCCTCGCACAGCTCGGGGAACTCCTCCGCCACGTGCGCGACCGGGCAGTGGTGCTGGCAGATCTGCACACCCGCACCGACCTTCCTGGTGGTGGCCGCGAAACCGGCGCCCGCGAAGGCGCCCGCGATCTCCTCGGCCTTCTCCGTGATCTCACCGGCATCGCGCCGGTCGTCCTGCGCCAGCGGCTCGACCTCGCCCACGATGGCCTCGACCCGGTCGCGCGCGAAATCCTGGATGGCCTGCTGGCCGCCGAGCGTACGCAGCCGCCGCATGGCGGCGCCCGCCAGGTCGTCGTAGGCGTGTCCCATCCGCCCGCGACCCGCCGCGGTGAGCTGGAACTGCTTGGCCGGACGGCCGCGGCCCTTCTGCTGCCACGGCGCCGAGCGGCTGGCCCGCGCCTGCCCGGAGTCGATCAGCGCGTCCAGGTGCCTGCGCACCCCCGCGGGGGTGAGACCCAGCCGGCTGCCGACGGCGGTGGCCGTGATCGGCCCCTCCTCCAGCAGCAGCTGCACGATGGCGGCCCGCGTCTGCCCCTCGACCGGGACAGCGGCGGGCGCGGCGCCGGCCGGGCGGCCGGATCCGTCGTCGTCGCTCCGCAAATCCACGGTTTTCACAACACAAGTGTGGCGGAATTACTTCCCGAAATCTAATAAGGGTGCCCTGAGCTGGTTCATCGGGCCTCCGAGCGGACCTGCCGTTAGTGTGGCCAATCGCCCGATTCGCCCGCTTTTCGGCGGCTGCGGTGCGACGAACGCCACATCGCGAAAATATTTTCGCGGAGCGTGTCGATCTGCCCGGCTGCCGTTCGACGCAGTGGGTGAGAGGGTCGAGACACGATCCCCACAGAGAGGCGGAGAACCGTGAAGTACATGCTGATCATGCGGACCACCGACGAGGCGCTCGCCGCATCGGCCGAGGTGGATTTCGAGCAGATCATCGCCGAGATGGGTGCCTTCAACGAGTCCATGATCAAGGCGGGGGTGCTGGCGGGTGGCGACGGCCTGACCGACGCCGCCGAGGGCTTCGTCGTGGAGTTCACCGACGACGAGCCGCTGATCACCGACGGCCCGTACGGCGAGACCAAGGAGCTGTTCAACGGCTTCTGGATCCTCGACGTCGCCTCGGCCGAGGAGGCCGCGGAGTGGGCGCGCAAGGCGCCGCTCGGCAAGGGGAACAAGCTCGAGGTGCGCCGGATCGCGGGCGTCGAGGACTTCCCGGCCGACAACGAGTGGATCGAGAAGGAGAAGGTCTGGCGGGCCGAGGCCGAGAACTCCTGATGAATCAGACGGTTCAGGGCCGGGTCGCCGCGGTGTGGCGGATGGAGTCCGCGCGCATCGTGGCGGCCCTGACCCGCTCGCTCGGCGACTTCGGCCTGGCCGAGGACGCCGCCCAGGAGGCGCTGGCCGACGCGCTCACGCAGTGGCCGGAGCGCGGCGTGCCGGAGAACCCCGGCGCCTGGCTCACCACCGTCGCCCGGCGCAAGGCGATCGATGTGCTGCGCCGGGCGGAGCGGCACGACGCGCGGGTCACCGTGCTCGGCGCGGAGCTGCGCGAAGGCGAGCCCGAGGAGGAGCACTGGACCGGTTCGCCGTGGGACCCGGACCGGATCGACGACGACGTGCTCGGCCTGATCTTCATCTCCTGCCACCCGGTGCTGGCCAGGCAGGCGCAGGTGGCGCTGACGCTGCGCGTGGTCGGCGGCCTCACCGGCGAGGAGATCGCCCGCGCCTGCCTGATCTCCACCCCCGCCGTGCAGCAGCGCATCGTGCGCGCCAAGAAGACCCTCGCCGCCGCGAACGTCCCCTTCGAGCTGCCGCCGCGCGGTGAGTTCGGGCAGCGGCTCGCCGGCGTCCTCGCGGTGCTCTACCTGATGTTCAACGAGGGCTACGCCGCGAGCCGCGGCACCGACTGGATGCGCCCCGAGCTGAGCCGCGAGGCGCTCCGGCTGGCCAGGGTCCTGGCCGAGCTGGTCCCCGACGAGCCGGAGGCGCACGGCCTGGTCGCGCTCATGGAGCTGACCGCGGCCCGCTTCCCTGCCCGCCTCGACCGCAACGGCGACCCCGTGCTGCTGGCCGACCAGGACCGCACCCGCTGGGAGCGCGGCGCCATCACCCGCGGCCGGGCGGCGCTCGCCAGGGGCGACGCGCTGCGCCGTGGCCGCGGGAAGTACGCGCTGCAGGCGGCGATCGCCGAGTGCCACGCCGTCGCCGCCGCGGTGGACGAGACCGACTGGGAGCGCATCGTCCTGCTCTACGAGGCACTGGGCCGGATCGCCCCCAACCCGGTGGTCGAACTGAACCGCGCCGCCGCCGTCGCCATGGCCACCGGCCCCGCGGCGGCCCTGCGCATCCTGGACGCGCTGGACGCGGGCGGCAAGCTCGACCGCTACCACCTGCTCCCCGCCACCCGTGGCGAGCTGCTCGCCCGGCTCGGCCGCTCGACCGAGGCGCGCGCCGCCCTGGAGTCGGCCGCGGCCATGACCGGCAACGCCCGCGAGCGCGAGGTCCTGCTCCGCCGCGCCGCCGAGGTGTGAGCCGCGCACCAGGGACCGACGCGCAGGCGAAGCCGTCGACACCTGATCCTTTGACTACGCTGACCGCCGTGGCGGTACTCACAGGAACCCGGCGTCGATTCGTGGCTTTCGGACGCCGAGCCCTCGGTCTCGACGTCCCCGCCGACCACACCATCGCGGTGCTGCACACCGACGAGAAAGAGGTCCCCGGGCTCGACCGCGAAGAGCTACGGCAACTGGACCGGATCCGCCTGCTCGGCGCCACCGGCACCGTCCTCATGGCGATCGCCGCGCTCGGTATCGGCGCCCAGCCGGTGCACCAGAACCCGGTCTCCGGCGTCCGCGTGCTCGGCATCTTCGCCCGGGCGCACACCGGCTCGCTCGCCATGTGCATGGTCGGCTCCGCCATCGTTGTCCTGGCCTGGCTGCTGCTCGGCCGGTTCGCCATCGGCAGCCTCGGCGGCTCCCCGATCCACCGCCTCTCCCGCTCCCAGCTGGACCGCACCCTGCTGCTCTGGATCCTTCCGCTGAGCGTGGCGCCGCCGATGTTCAGCAACGACGTCTACTCCTATCTGGCGCAGAGCGAGATCGCGGGCCGCGGCATCGACCCGTACTCCGAGGGCCCGGTGGCCGGGCTCGGCATCGACAACGTGCTCACCAACAACGTGCCGACCATCTGGCGCGACACCCCGGCCCCGTACGGCCCGCTGTTCCTCTGGGTGGGCCGCGGCATCGCCGAGCTGACCGGGGAGAACATCATCGCCGGGGTGTGGGCGCACCGCGCGCTGGCGCTGGCCGGGGTGGCGCTCATGGTGTGGGCGCTGCCGCGGCTCTCGGTGCGCTGCGGGGTGGCGCCGGTGAGCGCGCTCTGGCTCGGCGCCTGCAACCCGCTGGTGCTGTTCCACCTGGTCGGCGGGGTGCACAACGACGCGCTCATGCTCGGGCTCATGCTGGCCGGGCTGGAGTTCTGCCTGCGCGCGATCGAGGACTCGCCGGTCTTCGACGCCCGCAGCTACGCGCTGCTGGTCGGCGGCGCCGTGACGATCACGCTCTCCTCGACCATCAAGTTCACCTCGATCATCGCGCTCGGCTTCGTCGGGATGGCGCTGGCCAGGCGCTGGGGTGCGGGGTTCGGGTCGATCGTGAAGGCCGCGCTGCTGCTCGCCCTGGTCGCGGGGGTGACGACGGTGGCGATCAGCACCGCGAGCGGGCTCGGCTTCGGCTGGCTGTACACGCTGAACACCGCGAGCGCGGTGCGCAGCTGGATGTCGCTGCCGACCGCGCTCGGGGTGATCACCGGCTTCGGCGGCGTGCTGCTCGGGCTCGGTGACCACACCACCGCGCTGCTCAGCATCACCCGGCCGATCGCGGCGCTCGGCGCCGCCTTCATCGCGCTGCGCATGCTGGTGGCGACGAACACCGGGCGGCTGCACCCGGTCGGGGCGCTCGGCGTCGCGCTCGGCGCCATCGTGCTGCTCTTCCCGGTGGTGCAGCCGTGGTACCTGCTCTGGGCCATCGTGCCGCTGGCGGCGTGGGCCACCCGCCCCGCCTTCCGCGGCCCCGCGGTGGTGGTGCCCGCGATCGTGAGCGTGATCGCCATGCCGCGCGGCGCGGAGTTCGAGGTGTTCCAGATCGTGGGCGCCGCGGTCGCCAGCGTCATCGTCGTGGTGCTGTTCGTGGTGCTCACCAAGAACCAGCTGCCATGGCGCCGGACGGGGGTGTCGGCTCCGTCACAACCGGCGAATGCCTACGGTGTGACATCGTGACCGCTGCCTCCGATCTCGCGCTCCGCGTCGACGGCGTCGTCAAGCGCTACGGCGAGACCGTCGCGGTCGACGAGCTGACCTTCGACGTGCGGCGGGCGGAGGTGCTGGCGCTGCTCGGGCCGAACGGCGCGGGCAAGACCAGCACGGTGGAGATGTGCGAGGGCTTCCTGCGCCCGGACGCGGGCAGCGTGCGGGTGCTCGGCCTCGACCCGATCGCCGACTCCGAGGCGCTGCGCCCGCGGATCGGCGTCATGCTGCAGGGCGGCGGCGCCTACCCCGGGTCGAGGGCGGGCGAGATGCTGGAGCTGATCGCGGCCTACTCGGCGAACCCGCTCGACCCGCGGTGGCTGCTGGAGACGCTGGGGCTGCGCGAACACCGGCGCACCCCGTACCGCAGGCTCTCCGGCGGGCAGCAGCAGCGGCTGGCGCTGGCCTGCGCGCTGGTCGGCAGGCCGGAGGTCGTGTTCCTCGACGAGCCGACCGCGGGGTTGGACGCCCAGGCCAGGCTGATCGTCTGGGAGCTGGTCGCGGCGCTGCGCCGGGACGGCGTGACCGTCGTGCTCACCACGCACCTCATGGACGAGGCCGAGCAGCTGGCCGACCGGCTGGTCATCATCGACCACGGCCGGATCGTCGCCCAGGGCACCCCGGCCGAGGTCACCGCGCACGGCGCCGCGGGCCAGCTGCGCTTCGCCGCGCCCCCGAAGCTCGACCTGGAGCTGCTGGCCAGGGCGCTGCCCGAGGGCTTCGCGCCGCGCGAGACGGCGCCCGGCGCCTACCTGATCGAGGGCGAGATCGACCCGCAGGTGCTGGCCACCGTGACGGCCTGGTGCGCCAGGCAGAACGTGCTCGCCACCGACATCAGGATCGACCAGCGCCGCCTCGAGGACGTCTTCCTCGAACTCACCGGACGGGAGCTGCGCGGATGAGCGTCGACTCGGAGAACCGGTTCGCGCCGGGCACCTTCGCCCCCGACCCGCGCCCGGCGGGCCGGGCCGCCATGCTCGCCGCGCAGACCCGGCTGGAGCTGGTGCTGCTGCTGCGCAACGGCGAGCAGCTGCTGCTCACCATGTTCATCCCGATCACCCTGCTGGTCGGGCTCACGCTGCTGCCCTTCGGCGATCTCGGCACCGAGCGGGTGGACACCATCGTGCCCGCGGTGATGATGGTGGCGGTGATGTCCACCGCCTTCACCGGGCAGGCGATCGCGGTCGGCTTCGACCGGCGCTACGGCGCGCTCAAGCGGCTCGGCGCGACGGCGCTGCCGCGCTGGGGCGTGATCGCGGGCAAGAGCGGCGCGGTGGTGCTCGTGGTGATCGTGCAGGCGCTGCTGCTCGGCGCGATCGGGCTGGCGCTTGGCTGGCGGCCGGAGCCCGCCGGGCTGCTGCTCGGGGCCGGGGTGATCGCGCTCGGCACCGCCACCTTCGCCGCGCTCGGGCTGCTGCTCGGGGGCACGCTGCGCGCCGAGATCGTGCTGGCGCTGGCCAATATCCTCTGGTTCGTCATGCTCGGTATCGCCAGCGTGCACTTCGCGGCGGGTTCGGTGCCGGACGCCGTGCACATCCTGGTCCGGCTGGTGCCCTCCGGTGCGCTCGCGGTGGCGCTGGAGGAGTCCATGCGCGGCGCGGTGGACTGGCTCGGGTTGGCGGTGCTCGCGGTCTGGGGGCTGGTGGCAGGCGCCGCCGCGGTGCGCTGGTTCCGGTTCCAGTAGCCCTCAACGACGCGGTGTAGTACGCGCGCTACCATCGTCGCGTGGTGTACCGCGCGTTCCTGCGAATCGTCGACCGGCTCCCGCTCCCCTCGCTGCGGGCGCAGCGGGTGATCGCGCTCGCGGTGATCCTCACCCAGGCCGGGATCTCGGTGACCGGCGCGATCGTCCGGGTCACCGCCTCCGGGCTCGGCTGCCCGACCTGGCCGCAGTGCTTCCCCGGCAGCTTCACCCCGATCGGCGTCTCCGAGGTGCCGGTGGTGCACCAGGCGGTGGAGTTCGGCAACCGGCTGCTCACCTTCGCCGTCGTGCTGTGCGCCGCGCTGGTGGTGCTCGCGGTCACCAGGGCGCGGCGCAGGCGCTCGGTGCTGGTCTACGCCTGGCTCATGCCGGGCGGGACGGTGCTGCAGGCGATCATCGGCGGGGTCACCGTGCTCACCGGGCTGCTCTGGTGGACCGTGGCGGTGCACCTGCTCGTCTCCATGGTGATGGTGTGGCTCGCGGTGGTGCTGTACGCCGAGATCGGCAAGCCGGACGACGGGGTCCGGGTGGCGCAGGCGCCGAAACCGCTGCGCCTGCTGACGATCCTGAGCGGGGTCGCGCTGGCCGGGGTGTTGATCGCGGGCACGCTGGTCACCGGCGCCGGGCCGCACGCGGGAGACAAGAGCATCGAGCGGCCGGTGGAGCGGCTGCAGGTGGAGATCGTGACGCTGGTGCACCTGCACTCGCAGCTGCTCATCGGGTACCTGGCGCTGCTGGTCGGGCTCGGCTTCGGGCTCTACGCGGTCGGCATCACCCGCGCGGTGCGGGTCCGGCTCTTCGTGCTGATCGGGTTGGTCTGTGCGCAGGCGCTCGTCGGGGTGGTGCAGTACTTCACCGACGTCCCCGCGGCGCTGGTCGCCGTGCACGTCGGCGGCGCCGCCGCCTGCACCGCCGCGACCGCCGCCCTCTGGGCCGCGCTACACCGCCGCGAGCGCGTCCCCGCGGAGCACCCCGCCCCCGCCCCCGCCTGACCACCGAGCCGCGCCACCGGCTCCCCGCACGTTCGCCCCTCCCACGCCTCCAGCCTCCGAGTCTCCGCGCCTCACACCTCCCGCCTCGGCGCTCGCCCGGCGAGCGGACCGAGCCGAGCCGTCCGCCGGCGCAGAAATCAGTCGAACGGCGCTTGCGCCGGGTGATATAGGCGGCGGCGCGAGCGCGGGATCGCTCGGTATCCGACGAACTCCGGCGACCAGCGGGCGGCCAGGAAGGCACCGCCGCGACCTGCGCGGGGCCCGTCGCGCCCGGAACCGGGCAACCATCGGGCGCACCAGGGACTTTCGGCCCTGCTTCGGGGTCCCTCGGCCCGATGACGCCGGGACCACGCACTGCCAAGGTGGAGCGACCAGTTCGCACGTCCCTGGGGAGGACAACCATGCAGGTGGGTCGGCAGTCGATCGTCGTCGGGATCGACGGCACCGCCCCGGCGCTGGCGGCGGCGCGCTGGGCCGCCGCACTGGCGGCCCGGCGCGGCGCACCGCTCGTCCTGGTCAGCGTCATCGCGGTACCGGAGAACCGGATCGTCACCCCGCGCTGGGCCGACGCCGACCTCCGCGACCTACTCCGCGCCGAGGGCAGGCGCGCGGTGCGCCAGGCCGCCGCCGTGGTCCAGGCCGACCGCCCCGGCGTCGAGCCGACCCAGCTGGTGCTGGACGGCGACCCGGCCTCCGAGCTGCTGGTCGCCGCGGAATCCGCGCGGCTGCTGGTGGTCGCGGCGGGCGCCGCCCGGCCGCTGCGCACGCTGCTGCTCGGCTCGACCGCGCTGCGGGTGGCGGACAAGGCGCTCTGCCCGGTCGCGGTGTGGCGCGGCGACCCGGATGCCCCGCTGCCCGGCCGCGGCCCGGTGCTGGCCGGGGTGGACGGCAGCGCCTGCGGCGACGTCGCGCTGGAGCACGCCTTCGACCTGGCCTCGCTGCTCGGCACCGAGCTGGTCGCGCTGCACGCCTGGAACGACCCCGACCTGCTGCGCTGGTCCTCCGCGCCGGAGGACGAGCAGGCGCTCGCCGAGCGCGAGGCGGAGCTGCTCGGCGAGCGGCTGGCGGGCTGGCCGGAGAAGTACCCGGACGTGCCGGTCACCCGGGTGGTCCGGAAGTCGGCCGCCGCCGCCGCGCTGCTCACCGAGGCGGACCCGGCGAGCCTCATCGTCGCCGGCACGCACGGTCGGAATCGCCTCGTGCGCACCATGATCGGCTCCACCAGCCAGAACCTGCTGCACCACGCCCCGTGCCCGGTGGTGCTGTGCCGCCTCCCCGCCTAGCGAGGCCCGCTGCGCCGGAACGCTTTTCCCCGGCCGATGTGTCGCTCGGCGCGAAACACCGGTAATGTCCGCCGGTTCCGCTGCGGTCGATGCGGCGGGTGACGGTGTGAGCGAGGACATGATGGGGATCGGGAGCAGCCTGTTCGGGAAGCGGCGGACGGCGGCCGACGCGGAGCGGGAGTTCGGGGAGCGGGCGCTCGCGCTGGTGCGGGCGCAGCCGGGCGTGGTGCAGGCGGAGTTCGACGCCGACGAATTCGTGATCACCTACCGCACGGCGACCGGACCGTCGTGGATCGGGCTGACGACCGTGTGGCGGCGGGCGGCGGGGCGGCCCCCCGCGCACGCGCAGCGGATCCTCGAGCAGTTCGTGCTCGCCGGGATGCACGGGATCCGGGCGCGGGGTCAGTGGCCGGGCTGGGCCGAGGTGGCGCCGCACCTGCGGCCGCTGCTGCGGCAGGCGGGGCAGCTGGACGCCAGGATCGAGGGGATCCGGCTGGGTGACCAGCTGCTGTGGCGACCCGTGCTGCCGATGCTGATCGAGCAGGTGGTGATCGATGCGCCCGAAACGATGGCCTCGGTCACCGCCCAGCACCTGGACGACTGGGGCGTGGACGCCGCGACCGTGTTCGAGACCGCGCGGGCGAACATGGCCGGGCTCGCCCAGCGCTTCCTCGACCTGCTCGATCCCACCGCGCGGGACGTGATGCACGTGCCGGACGCGGACGGCGAGCTGTACGCCGGGTCGCTACCGCTGGCGCCGGGCTGGCTGCACGGCGCCGGGCTGCGCTACCGGACGCAGCCGCTGGTCTTCGTGCCGGGCAATGTCGGCGTGCTGCTCGGTTTCGCCTCGTCGCCCGGGCGGGTGGCCGAGCTGGTGCACGCCGCGCGCGAGCTGTACGAGGAGGCGGTGCGGCCGGTATCCCCGGTGCCGTACACCGTCGGCGCCGACGGCGGGCTCGTCCCCTACGCCGTCCCGGAGGGCCATCCGGCGTGGGCGCCGATCCGGAGCGCCGAGTCGGCGCTCGCCGCCGCCGTCTACCGCGACCAGTACGGCGAGCTGCGCGCCGACTCCCCCGCCGACGACAGCGCGGACCTGGCGGCCGAGATCCTGCACATCGGCGGGCGCGACGGTGTCGAGTTCACCATGGCCACCTGGACCGACGGCGTGCCGACGCTGCTGCCCCGCGTGCACGCGGTCATGCTGACCGACCTGCGCACCGGGGCGGCCGTGCCCACGCGCTGGGAGGCGCTGGCCCGCGAGGTCCCGCTGGAGCCGGTGCCAGGCCGCTACCCGCCGCGCTACCGGGTCCGGCATCACCCGCACCCGGACGCCATGCGCCGCCTCGCGGCCGCCGCCCCGCACTGAGCGGGCGCGGCCCGGCAGGCCGAACCGCTCCCGGCCGCCCGCAACGACGCCGTCAGTGCTCGTTGCGCGCCTTCGGGAACGTCGTCTGCTTCGCGACCCAGCCCGCCATCTTGGCGTAGTGCCCGCGCCGCGGGGTGGCGGCGGAGCTCAGCTCGCGGTCCCACTCCTCGGCGGCGGTCAGCCCGTCCACCCGCTCGACCAGGGCCTCGGCGGCGGCGCGGCTGTCGACGACCCGGTCGCCGAGCACCCCGTCACCGCCGACCAGCGTCACCCGGACGCCCATCCGCCCCAGCGACTGCAGCACCGCGGTGGCGGAGCCCCCGTGCTCGGCGACGAACGCCTGCACCGACTTGACGATCTCGTTCGGCACCTTCGCCGACACCTCGGTCGCTTGCGCACTCATGGAACGGATCTTACCCGCGGGTAGCCCGGTGCCAACCTCCCTCGGGTGTAGAACTGGAACACATGCGTGCCATCCAGGTAACCGAGAACGGCGGTCCCGAGGTCCTGCGTCACGCGGACCTTCCCGATCCGCAGCCGGGCCCCGGCGATCTGCTGGTGCGGACGGCGGCGATCGGGGTCAACTTCATCGACACCTACATCCGCACCGGCCGCTACCCCGTGTCGCTGCCGTACGTGCCTGGCGCCGAGGGCACCGGCGAGGTCGTCGCGGTGGGCGCCGAGGTCACCGAGTTCGCCGAGGGCGACATCGTGGTCTGGGCGGACGCGCCGGGCAGCTACGCCGAGCTGGTCGTGGTGCCCGCCGCGAAGGCGATCGGGGTCCCGGCCGGGGTGGAGCCCGCGGTCGCCGCCTCCGCGCTGCTCCAGGGCATGACCGCGCACTACCTGCTGACCTCGGTCTACGAGCCGAAGGTCGGCGAGACCGTGCTGGTGCACGCGGGCGCGGGCGGCGTCGGGCTGATCCTGACCCAGCTCGCGGTGGCCCGCGGCGTCCGGGTGATCACCACCGTCTCCACCGACGCCAAGGAGGCGCTCTCCCGCGAGGCGGGCGCCACCGACGTGCTGCGCTACGCCCCCGACCTGGCCGACCAGGTGCGCGGGCTGACCGGCGGCGAAGGCGTGGCCGCGGTGTACGACGGCGTCGGCGCCGACACCTTCGAGGCGAGCCTGGCCGCGCTGCGGATCCGCGGCACGCTGGCGCTCTTCGGCGCGGCGAGCGGCCCGGTGCCGCCCTTCGACCTGCAGCGGCTGAACCCGGCGGGCTCGCTCTTCGTCACCCGCCCGACGCTGGGGCACTACACCCGCGACCGCTCCGAGCTGCTGTGGCGCGCGGGCGACGTGCTGGAGGCGATCGCCGACGGCTCGCTCGCGGTCCGGGTCGGCGCGAGCTACCCGCTGGCCGAGGCCGAGCGCGCGCACCGCGATCTGGAGGGGCGCAAGACCACCGGCTCGATCGTGCTGACGCCCTAGAAGAGGCTGCCGATGGTGTCCCAGCCGAGCACCGAGTCCACGGCGAGCCCGCAGAACACCACCGCGAGGTAGTTGTTCGACTGCAGGAAGAGCCGCAGCGGCTTCACCGACTCGCCGCGCCGCACCCCGGCGTACAGCTGGTGCGCCATGAGCAGGAACCAGGCCCCGGCCACCAGCGCCACCGCCGCGTAGATCACGCCGGTCGCCGGGACCAGCGCCAGCGTGGTGAGCACGGTGAGCCAGGTGTAGATCACGATCTGCTTGGTGACGACCCGCTCGGTGGCGACCACCGGCAGCATCGGCACCCCGGCCGCGCGGTAGTCCTCCTTGTAGCGCATGGCCAGCGCCCAGGTGTGCGGCGGCGTCCAGAAGAAGATCACGCCGAAGAGCGCGACGGCGGGCCAGCCGATGCCGCCGGTCACCGCGGACCAGCCGACCAGCGCGGGCATGCAGCCCGCGGCGCCGCCCCAGACCACGTTCTGCGAGGTGCGGCGCTTGAGCCCGAGGGTGTAGACGAAGACGTAGAACAGGATCGTCGCCACCACCAGCGCGCCGCTGAGCAGGTTGGCCTGCCACCAGAGCCAGGCGAACGAGCCGATGCCGAGCAGCACGCCGAAGACGAAGGCGTTCCTGGTCGGGACCGCGTCCCTGGCCAGCGGGCGCTTGGCGGTGCGCTTCATGACCTTGTCGATGTCGGCGTCGGCCACGCAGTTCAGCGTGTTGGCGCTGGCCGCGCCCATCCAGCCGCCGAACAGCGTGACCAGGATGAGCCGGATGTCGACGGTGCCGCGGTCGGCGAGCAGCATGGTCGGGATGGTCGCGACCAGCAGCAGCTCGATCACCCGCGGCTTGGTCAGCGCGATGTAGGCGAGCACCCGGCGCATCGCGCGCGAGGGGAGCCCCGCGCCGGAGAAGCGGTCGATCAGGGTGGTGCCGGAGGAGCCGTGCGCACCAAGGTCGTCCTGTCGTGGATCGATCGGCACTGTTTCTCCTCGCACGCTGTGCATCGCCTCCGGTCGGCTACTACTACAGAGGATGGTAGACCCCCGACACCCCAGGGTTAACGGGGGCGGTGGCCCGGGGCACCTCTAGGGTGGAGAGCACACCCCGCCGTCGACGCAACCATTACAGGAGAACCTCCGTCGTGTCAGTGACAGACGACATCCGCGCGCTCACTCAGCCGAACCACCCGGACGACTGGACGGACCTGGACACCAAGGCCGTCGACACCGTCCGCGTCCTCGCCGCCGACGCGGTGCAGAACGCGGGCAACGGCCACCCGGGCACCGCCATGAGCCTGGCGCCGCTCGCGTACACCCTCTTCCAGCGCACCATGCGGCACGACCCGTCCGACCCGGAGTGGGTCGGGCGCGACCGCTTCGTGCTGTCCTGCGGGCACTCCAGCCTGACCCTCTACATCCAGCTCTACCTGGCCGGCTTCGGCCTGGAGCTGGACGACCTGAAGAACCTGCGCAAGTGGGGCTCGCTCACCCCCGGCCACCCGGAGTACCGGCACACCAAGGGCGTCGAGATCACCACCGGCCCGCTGGGCCAGGGGCTGGCCTCCGCCGTCGGCATGGCCATGGCCGCCCGCCGCGAGCGCGGCCTGCTCGACCCCGACGCCCCGGTCGGCGAGAGCCCGTTCGACCACCACATCTACGTGGTCGCCTCGGACGGCGACATGGAGGAGGGCGTCACCGCGGAGGCGTCGTCGCTCGCGGGCACCCAGCAGCTGGGCAACCTGACGCTGATCTACGACGACAACAAGATCTCCATCGAGGACGACACCACCATCGCCTTCACCGAGGACGTGGCGAAGCGCTACGAGGCGTACGGCTGGCACGTGCAGGAGGTGAACGGCGGCGAGGACGTCGTCGCCATCGAGGCCGCGCTGGCGGCGGCGAAGGCGGAGACCGCCCGCCCGTCGATCATCGTGCTGCGCACCATCATCGGCTTCCCGGCGCCGAACAAGATGAACACCGGCTCCTCGCACGGCGCCGCGCTGGGCGCGGACGAGGTGGCCGCCACCAAGCGCGCGCTCGGCTTCGACCCGGAGCAGACCTTCGAGGTCGCCCCCGAGGTCATCGCGCACACCCGCAAGGCCGCCGAGCGCGGCGCGCGGGCGCACGCCGACTGGACCGTCGAGTTCGACGCGTGGGCGCAGCGCCTGCCCGAGGGCAAGAAGCTCTTCGACCGGCTCTTCAACGGCGAGCTGCCGGAGGGCTGGGCCGCCGGGCTGCCCACTTGGGAGCCGGACGCCAAGGGGCTCGCCACCCGCAAGGCCTCGGCCAAGGTGCTCGCCGCGCTCGGCCCGGAGCTGCCGGAGCTGTGGGGCGGCTCGGCCGACCTCGCGGAGTCCAACAACACCACCATCCCGGACTCGGCCAGCTTCGGCCCCGAGGAGATCAGCACCGGGATGTGGAAGGCCAACCCGTACGGCCGCACGCTGCACTTCGGCGTCCGCGAGCACGCCATGGGCGCGATCCTGAACGGCATCGTGCTGCACGGCCCCACCCGCCCGTACGGCGGCACCTTCCTGGTGTTCAGCGACTACATGCGCCCCGCGGTGCGGCTGGCCGCCATCATGCGGGCGCCGACCACCTACGTGTGGACGCACGACTCCATCGGCCTCGGCGAGGACGGCCCGACGCACCAGCCGATCGAGCACCTCGCGGTGCTGCGCGCCATCCCCGGGCTGAACGTGGTGCGCCCCGGCGACGCCAACGAGACCGCCCACGCCTGGCGCTCGGTCATCGAGAAGCACAGCGGCAAGCACAACTCGCCGTTCGTCTCGCACGAGCGAGCCGGGCTCGGCGGCCCCGCCGCGCTCGCGCTGACCAGGCAGGACCTGCCGGTGCTCGAGGGCACCAGCTACGAGGGCGTGAGCAAGGGCGGGTACATCCTGGCCGAGGCCTCCGGCGGCACCCCGCGGGTGATCCTGATCGCCACCGGCTCCGAGCTCCAGCTCGCCGTCGCCGCCCGCACTACCCTGGAGGAGCAGGGCATCGCGACCCGGGTGGTCTCGATGCCGTGCGTGGAGTGGTTCGACGCGCAGGACAAGGCCTACCGGGACGAGGTGCTGCCCCCCGGCGCCACCGCCAGGGTGATCGTCGAGGCCGGGATCGCCATGCCGTGGCACCGGTTCGCGGGCGACGCGGGCGAGATCGTGTCGATCGAGCACTTCGGCGCCTCCGCCGATTACAAGACCCTGTTCCGCGAGTTCGGTTTCACGGCGGAGGCCGTCGTCGACGCCGCACACCGCACGCTCGAGAACGTGAAGGGATAGCGCACATGGCACAGAACCCGAACCTCACCGCGCTGAGCGAGGCAGGCGTCTCGGTCTGGCTCGACGACCTCTCGCGGGACCGCATCCGCTCCGGCAACCTGGCCGAGCTGATCGAGACCCGCAGCGTGGTCGGGGTGACCACCAACCCGACCATCTTCCAGCAGGCGCTCAGCAAGGGCGACGCCTACAACGACCAGGTGCGCGAGCTCACCGAGCAGCGCGCCGACGCGGACGCCGCCATCCGCACCATCACCACCGACGACGTGCGCGCCGCGTGCGACGTCTTCGCCCCGGTCTTCGAGGCCTCCGGCGGGGTGGACGGCCGGGTCTCCATCGAGGTCGACCCGCGGCTCGCCTTCGACGCGGACAAGACCGCCGCGCAGGCCGTCGAGCTGTGGAAGATCGTGGACCGGCCCAACCTGTTCATCAAGATCCCGGCCACCGAGGCGGGGCTGCCCGCCATCACCGCGGTGATCGGCGAGGGCATCAGCGTCAACGTGACGCTGATCTTCTCGGTCGAGCGGTACCGCGCCGTCATGGGCGCGTACCTGGACGGGCTGCGCAAGGCCCGCACCGCCGGGCACGACCTGGCGAAGATCCACTCGGTCGCCTCGTTCTTCGTGTCCAGGGTGGACACCGAGATCGACAAGCGGCTGGAGGCGATCGGCACCGACGCGGCGCTCGCGCTGCGCGGCAAGGCCGCCGTCGCCAATGCCAGGCTCGCCTACGCCGAGTACGAGTCGGTCTTCGCCGGTGGCAGCCACGGCTCCACCTACGACCAGCTCGCCTCGGCGGGCGCGAACCGGCAGCGCCCGCTCTGGGCCTCCACCGGGGTCAAGAACACGGACTACCCGGACACCCTCTACGTCACCGAGCTGGTGGCGCCGAACACCGTGAACACGCTGCCCGAGGCCACCCTGCAGGCGGTCGCGGACCACGGCGAGATCCGCGGTGACACGGTGACCGGCACGGCGACGCAGGCGGCCGAGGTCTTCGAGCAGCTCGCCGCCGCCGGGATCGACCTGGACGACGTCTTCGCGGCGCTGGAGCGCGAGGGCGTGGACAAGTTCGAGAAGTCGTGGGAGGAGCTGCTCTCCGCGACCGCCGCCGAGCTCGGCGCGGCGGAGCACGGGGACCGCTGACCCGATGGCAGGCACAGTGCACGAGTGGACGAACCCGCTGCGTGACGAGCGGGACAAGCGCGTACCCAGGATCGCCGGGCCGTGCAGCATGGTGATCTTCGGCGTGACCGGCGATCTCTCCCGGAAGAAGCTGATGCCTGCCATCTACGACCTGGCGAACCGGGGGCTGCTTCCCCCCGGCTTCGCCCTGGTCGGGTTCGCCAGGCGCGACTACGCCGACGAGGACTTCGCCCAGGTGGTGCTGGAGGCGGTCAGGGCGCACGCCCGCACGCCGTTCCGGCAGGAGGTCTGGGACCACCTGGCCGATGGCATCCGGTTCGTGCAGGGCACCTTCGAGGACGACGCGGCCTTCGCCCAGCTCGCCGACACCTTGGCCACGCTGGACAAGGACCGCGGCACCGGCGGCAACCACGCCTTCTACCTCTCCATCCCACCGAACATGTTCCCGGTGGTGCTGGACAAGCTCTCCGCGCACGACCTGGCGCAGCCGCAGCAGACCGACGCCGAGGGCCGCAGGCCGTGGCGCCGGGTGGTGATCGAGAAGCCCTTCGGGCACGACCTGGACAGCGCCGTCGAGCTGAACGCCCTGGTGAACCGGGTCTTCCCGGAGGAGACGGTTTTCCGGATCGACCACTACCTCGGCAAGGAGACGGTGCAGAACCTGCTGGCGCTGCGCTTCGCCAACCAGCTCTTCGACCCGATCTGGAACGCCAACTACGTCGACCACGTCCAGATCACCATGGCCGAGGACATCGGGCTCGGCGGCCGGGCCGGGTACTACGACGGCATCGGCGCGGCCCGCGACGTCATCCAGAACCACCTGCTGCAGCTGCTCGCGCTCACCGCCATGGAGGAGCCGATCAGCTTCCAGCCGCGGCAGCTGCAGACCGAGAAGATCAAGGTGCTCTCGGCGACCAAGCTGGTCGAGCCGCTGGACGCCACCACCGCGCGCGGCCAGTACGCCGAGGGGTGGCAGGGCGGCGAGCACGTGGTCGGGCTGCTCGACGAGGAGGGCTTCGACCCCGAATCGCGCACCGAGACCTACGCCGCCATCACGCTGGAGGTGGACACCCGCCGCTGGGCGGGCGTGCCGTTCTACCTGCGCACCGGCAAGCGGCTCGGGCGCCGGGTCACCGAGATCGCGGTGGTCTTCAAGCGCGCCCCGCACCTGCCCTTCGACCAGACCATGACCGAGGAGCTCGGGCAGAACGCGCTGGTCATCCGGGTGCAGCCGGACGAGGGGATCACCATGCGGTTCGGCTCCAAGGTGCCAGGCTCCAGCATGGAGGTGCGCGACGTGAACATGGACTTCAGCTACGGCTCCGCCTTCACCGAGTCCTCGCCGGAGGCCTACGAGCGGCTCATCCTGGATGTGCTGCTCGGCGAGCCCTCGCTCTTCCCGGTGAACGCCGAGGTGGAGCTGTCCTGGCGGATCCTCGACCCGGTGATCGAGCACTGGGCGGCGCAGGGCAGACCGGAACCGTACGAGTCCGGGACGTGGGGCCCGGCGTCGGCGGACGAGATGCTGGCCCGCACCGGCCGGGAATGGCGGCGGCCGTGATCATCGACATGCCGGAGACCACCACCGGCGACGTGACCAAGCGGCTGGTGAAGCTGCGCGAGTCCAACGGCGTCATCACCCAGGGCCGGGTGCTGACGCTGGTGGTCTGCACCCTGGACAGCTCCGAGGCCGAGGACGCCATCGACGCCGCCAACGACGCCAGCCGGGAGCACCCGTGCCGGGTGGTCGTGCTGGCCCGCGGCGACCGCGAGGCGCCGACCAAGCTGGACGCGCAGATCCGGGTCGGCGGCGACGCCGGGGCCGCCGAGGTGATCGTGCTGCGGCTGCAGGGCGACCTGGTGAACCACGAGAGCAGCGTGGTGATCCCGTTCCTGCTGCCGGACACCCCCGTGGTGGCCTGGTGGCCGCGCGGTGCGCCGGAGTTCCCGTCCAAGGACTCGGTCGGGCGGCTCGCGGCCAGGCGGATCACCGACGCCACCTTCGCCCCCGACCCGCTGGAAGCGATCAAGCGCAGGCGCGCCTCCTACGCCAGCGGCGACACCGACCTGGCCTGGAGCCGGATCACCTACTGGCGCGCGCTGCTCGCCGCCGAGATGGACGAGCCGCCGCACGAGCCGGTGCAGTCGGTGGTGGTCTCCGGGCTGCGCGAGGAGCCCGCGCTGGACATGCTGGCGGGCTGGCTCGCCGCCAAGCTGGGCTGCCCGGTGCAGCGGAAGACCGGCGAGCTGCGGGTGGAGATCCGCCGCCCGACCGCGTCGATCGCCATCGCGCGGCCGCAGACCGGGGTCACCGCCACGCTCACCCGCACCGGCGACCCGGAGCAGCGGATCGCGCTGGCCCGCAGGGAGACCAGGGACTGCCTTGCCGAGGAGCTGCGCAGGCTGGACGCGGACGAGATCTACGCCGAGGCGCTGGCCGGAATCGAGAGGGTGAGCTATGACGGATAGCGTCCGGGTGGAGTTGGATGCCGACGCGCTGGTCGCGGCGGCCGCCGACCGCTTCGTGGAGATCGTGGTGGCGGCGCAGCGCGAGCGCGGGTCGGCGTCGGTGGTGCTCACCGGCGGCGGTACCGGGATCGGGCTGTTGAAGCTGGTCCGCGATACGCCCGGCGCCATCGACTGGGCGAAGCTCGACGTGTTCTGGGGTGACGAGCGGTTCGTGCCCGCCGGTGACCCGGAGCGCAACGAGCTGCAGGCGCGGGAGGCGCTGCTGGACCACGTGCCGGTCGATCCCGCGCGGGTGCACCCGGTCGCCACCTCGGACGGCGAGTACCCGGACCCGGTCGAGGCCGCCGCCGAGTACGCCGCCGCGGTGCGCGCGCACCTCGCCGAGCACGGCGCCTTCGACCTGCACCTGCTCGGCATGGGCGGGGAGGGGCACATCAACTCGCTCTTCCCGCACACCGACGCCGTGCGCGAGCAGCACGACCTGGTCGTCGCCGTCACGGCGTCGCCCAAGCCACCGCCGGTCCGCGTCACCCTCACGTTGCCCGCCATCCGCCGGGCCAGGAACGTGGTGCTCGTGGTCGGGGGCGCCGCCAAGGCCGATGCCGTCGCCGCCGCGCTCGCCGGTGCCGAGCCGGAGGAGATCCCCGCCGCCGGTGCCATCGGCGCCGAGTCCACCCTCTGGCTCCTCGACCGGGACGCGGCCGCGAAACTCGGCTGAGGATTTCCGGTGCCCACCCTCGCCGCCCAGCTCCGCAGTGAACTCACCAGGGTGGTGGGGGAAGTGGGTGCTGCGCACCCACACCCGCAGGCGCAGGTCCGCGGCGATCCCGCGCCCCCGGGATCGGATGTCGCGCCGCCGCGAACCGGTACGGCGTCCGCCGGGGGTGAGCGGACGGCGACGGCCGAGTGCCGGGCCGGGGATCCGTCGCTGCCGCGACGAGTCGAGGCGGCCGCTTGCGGCCCCGACACGGGCGACGTGCTGTCGGCGCTGTTCGAATCACAGCTCACGAGTAGGCATCTCGATTTCGCGGCGCGCGCGCTCGGGGTGGAGAAGCGGGGGTTCTACAGCATCGGCTCGGCGGGGCACGAGGGCAATGCGGTGCTGGCGGAGGCGACGAGGACGACCGATCCGGCTCTGCTGCACTACCGTTCGGGCGCGTTCTTCGTGCACCGCTGCCGGAGGGTGCCGGGGCTGGACCCGATCCGGGACGTCCTGCTCGGCGTGGTCGCGGCCGCGGCGGAGCCGATGGCGGGCGGCAGGCACAAGGTGTTCGGCCGGGCGGAGGCCGCGATCATCCCGCAGACCTCCACCATCGCCTCGCACCTGCCGCGCGCGGTGGGGCTGGCCTTCGCCCTGAACCGCCCCGGCGCGCAACCCGAGTGGCCCACCGATTCGGTGGTCCTCTGCACCTTCGGCGACGCCTCCGCCAACCACTCCACCGCGACGGGCGCGATCAGCACCGCCGTCCACACGGCGTACCAGGGCATTCCGCTGCCGATCCTCTTCGTCTGCGAGGACAACGGCATCGGCCTCAGCGTCCCCACCCCGCCGGGCTGGATCGCCGCCGCCTACGGCACCCGCCCCGGCCTGCGCTGGTTCGAGGCGGACGGCACCGACCTGCCCGCCGCGCTGGACACCGCGCGCACCGCCGTCGACTGGGTCCGCGACCACCGCAGCCCGGCCTTCCTCCGGCTCCGCACCGTGCGGCTCCTCGGCCACGCGGGCTCCGACGTGGAGTCCGCCTACCGCTCCCCCGCCGAGCTCGCCGCCGACGCCGCCCGCGACCCGCTCCTCGCCACCGCCCGGCTGCTCGCCGCCCGCGGGATCGACGTGCTCGCCGCGCACGACCGCGTGCACGCCGCGGTGACGAAGGCGGCGGGTTCCGTGCGCGCCGAACCCGGCCTGAGCGCGGCGGCCGAGATCGTCGCTCCGCTCGCCCCCGCCCATCCGGACGAGGTGCGCGCCGCCGTCGAGCGGGCACACCGCCGCCCGGACGCGACGCACCGCCCGCCGGGTGCGGCGCTGCGCCCGCCGGGCGAGCCCTCGGCTCCGGCCGGGCAACCGCTCACCCTCGCCGGGGCGATCAACCACGTCCTCGCCGAGGCACTCGCCGCCGACCCCACCGTCCTGGTCTTCGGCGAGGACGTCGCCCGCAAGGGCGGCGTCTACGGCGTCACCAAGAACCTGCGCACCCGCTTCGGCCCGCGCCGCGTCTTCGATACCCTGCTGGACGAGCAGAGCGTCCTCGGCACCGCGCTCGGCGCGGCGCTCGCGGGCCTCCTCCCGGTGCCGGAGATCCAGTACCTCGCCTACCTGCACAACGCCGCCGACCAGCTGCGCGGCGAGGCCGCGACGCTTCCGTTCTTCTCGCGGGGCCGCTACCGCAACGGCATGGTCGTGCGCATCGCGGGCTACGGCTACCAGCGCGGCTTCGGCGGCCACTTCCACAACGACAATGCGGTGGCGGCGCTGCGCGACATCCCGGGGCTGGTCCTCGCCTCCCCCGCCCGCGCCGACGACGCCGCCGCGCTCCTGCGCACCTGCCTGGCGGCGGCCCGCGTGGACGGCCGCGTCTGCCTCTTCCTCGAGCCCATCGCGCTCTACCACACCCGCGACCTGCACGAGCCCGGTGACGAGGGCTGGCTCGGCGCGCCCGGCGGGGAGCACGTGCCGATCGGCAGCGCCCGCGCGTACGGCGACGGCGCCGACCTGACCCTGGTCTGCTTCGCGAACACCGTCCCGATGTGCCTGCGGGTGGCCCGCCGCCTGGCCGCCGACGGCATCGACGCCGGGGTGCTCGACCTGCGCTGGCTCGCCCCGCTCCCGGTGACCGACCTGCTGCGCGCCGCCCGCGCCACCGGCCGGGTGCTGGTCGCCGACGAGACCAGGCGCAGCGGCGGCGTCTCCGAATCGGTGCTCACCGCGCTGATCGACGGCGGCTTCACCGGCCGGATGGCTCGGGTCACCAGCGCGGACAGCTTCGTCCCGCTCGGCCCCGCCGCCGCGCACGTCCTGCTGAACGAGGCGGCCATCGAGGCCGCGGCGCGCGCCCTGCTGCGGCGGTAGGCGCACCGCCGCACCCGACGCGGCGTGATCGACAACCCGGAATGCGATTCGGCGGCGACCACCCGGCAATACAGTTGGGGGAACTCCGGCAACCGAAAGGGATCGACCATGGCAACCGCACCGGCAGACACCGCGAACTCGGTACTCGGCGAGGTCCGGCCCGAGCACGGCGTCCCCGAGCGCGACCTGGTGGAGCTGCACTACCAGCGGTCCTTCGCGCAGCCGGTGCTCGCCGTGTGGGCGGCCATCACCGAGCCGCAGCGGGTGGCGGCCTGGCTCGGCAGCATCGAAGACGGGCAGCTGACGCCGTTCGACGGCCCGGTCGACGGCCCGATCGCGGTCCGGGTCGAGCACCGCGAGGCGCCGACCGCGCTCACCGTGCTGCTCGACGGCTCCGCGCTGGAGGTCAGGCTGCGGCACGTCGGCGTGGTCACCACCGTCGAGCTGAGCCGCAGGCGGGTGGGGCACGAGGAGGCGCGCGAGCTCGGCCCGCGCTGGCAGTTCCTGCTGGACCGGCTCTGCGCGCACCTCGAGGAGCGCGAGCTGCCCCGCTGGGAGCAGTACGCCACGCTCGCCGACGAATACCGCTAGAGCTCGGCCAGGTAGCGCAGCAACAGCGCGTTCACCTCCTCGGTGCGCTCCAGCTGCACCAGGTGCCCGGCGCCGGTGACCTCGTCCATCCGGCGCAGCCCCGGCACGTGTTTCCGCATGGTGCCGAAGGGGTCGCGCCCGCTGAACCCCTCGATGTCGGGATCCTTGTCCCCGTACAGGAAGTAGGTCGGCACGGTGATCGGCTTCCCGGCGAAATCCGCGGTGAGTTCCCAGTTCCGGTCGAGCGCGCGGTACCAGCCGAGTCCGCCGGTGAAGCCGGTGCGGGTGAACTCGGCAGCCATGGCATCCAGCTCCGCGGTCGAGAGCCAGCGCCACGGCAGCGGCGGCGCCGCAGGCAGCACGTCCAGGTAGCCGGTGTTCTCCGGCGGGAAGCGCCAGGTGTCGAAGTAGTGGTAGTCGGCGCTGAGCGCGAAGTACACCCGGGCCAGGAAGTCGCGGGGCGCGCTGTTCAGCTCGGCGTCGGCGGGGCCCTCGCGCTGGAAGTAGTCCAGGTGCAGGAAGTGCTTGCGGGCCGCGGCCGCCCACAGCTCGCTCGGCGGCTTCGGCGGCCGGGGCTGGAAGACGTTGTTCAGCACGATCAGCCCGCTGACCCGCTCCGGCGCCCGCCAGGCCAGCTCCCAGACCAGCGCGGCGCCGAAATCCAGCCCGGCGAAGACCGCGCGCTCCGCGCCGATGTCGTCGAGCAGCGCCAGTAGGTCGCCGATCACCTCGCGGTTCGCGCAGCCGGAGGGCGGGCAGGCGGTGCCGCCCGCGCCCCGCAGGTCGGGGGCGAGCGCGTGGTACCCGGCGTCCGCCAGCGCGCTCAGCTGCCGGTGCCAGATGTAGCCGGTGTGCGGGAAGCCGTGGCAGAAGACCACCGGCGGGCCGGAGCCCGCCTCGGTGACCCGCATGGTGACCTCGCCGGTCGTGAACTCCCGTCGGGTGAGCGTCAACGCCCACTCCCCTCTACTAGAACGTGTTCTCGTTCGACGGTAGTGTGCTGCAACCATGAGCGGAACACCCGACTTCACAGCAGTGGTCACCGGCGCGAGCCGGGGCATCGGCAAGGGCGTGGCCCTGGAGCTGGGCGCGGCGGGCGCGACCGTCTACCTGACCGGGCGCGGCGGCGGGAAGGGCCGGTTGCCCGGCACCCTGGAGGAGACCGCCGCGGAGGTCGACGCACTGGGCGGCACCGGGGTGCCGGTGGTCTGCGACCACCGCGACGACGCGGCGGTGGCCGCGCTCTTCGAGCGGGTCCGCGCCGCGCACGGCAGGCTCGACGTGCTGGTCAACAATGTCTACAACTCCCCCGCCGCGGCCAGGCACCTGGGCAGGCCGTTCTGGGAGGTGCCGCCCGCGGCCTGGGACGAGACCTTCGACGTCGGCGTCCGCTCGCACTACGCGGCCGCCCACTACGCCGCCGACCTGCTGCGCGCGGCCGGCGGGCTGATCGCGCAGATCTCCTCGCCGGGCTCGATCCGGTACATGCACAACGCCGTCTACGGGGTCGGCAAAACGGCGGTGGACCGGCTCACCGCGGACCTGGCGCACGACCTGACCGGCACCGGGGTGACAGTGGTGTCGCTGTGGCCAGGCATCGTCGACACCGAACTGCTGCAGCTGGTTCCGGCCGACGAGTCGGGGCGGCGGCTGGTGACGCTGCCCGGCGAGGCGACGGTGGACCTGGCCGAGGCGGAGACGCCGCGGTTCGCGGGCCGCGCGGTGGTGGCGCTGACGCGGGATCCGGCGCGCGCCGAGCTCACCGGGAAGGCGTGGCGGGTGGCCGATCTGGCCGAGCGCTACGGCTTCACCGACGTGGACGGGCGGATACCGCGCACCGGGTGAGCGCGGTCAGGAGAACTTGATCTCCAGGCCGATGCCGAGAATGGCGATGAGCCAGATGATGCCGGTGAAGATGGTGATGCGGTCGAGGTTCTTCTCCGCGACGGTCGAGCCGGAGAGGCTGGACTGCATACCGCCGCCGAACAGGCTGGACAGGCCTCCGCCCTTGGCGCGGTGCAGCAGCACCAGCAGCACCAGCAGCACGCTGGTGACGATCAGGAGGATATCCAGGAACATCCGCATGCCGGTCAGTCTATGGGAGCGCGCGCCGTGCTCCGAACCGGGTCAGCGCGGCTGCACCGCGACCAGGTGGGTGATCTCCTCCGCGCCGGTGGCGAAGCGCCGCACCTCCTGCTCGCGCAGCCGGTCCTGCGCGGTGAGCCGCACCTGGTGCTGGTGCATGTGCTCGGCCCACGACCGCACCACGAACGCCTCCACGTAGCGGTCCAGCACCCCGACGTCGCGGTAGAGCCGCCACTCCATGGCGCCGGTGCGCTGCCGGGAGCGGCCGACGAAGGCCATGGCGGCGAGGAAGTTCTCGCGCTCGGCGGGGTCGACGTCGTAGCTGGACAGCACCAGGACCGGGCCGTCCTCGGGGTCCGGCTCGACCACCAGCTGCGGCTCCGGCCAGAAGGCGGCCGGGGTGAGGTCGAGCGCCTCCGGATCGTGCCTGATGGGCAGCCACAGCGTGCTGAGGGCGCAGAGCCCGAGCAGCGCCGCCACCGCGACCAGGGTGGCGACCACGCCGACGGCGCCCGCCACCAGGCCCCACACCAGCGAGCCGACGGCCTGCCCGCCCATGAACACCAGCATGTAGACGGCGAGCCCGCGGGCCCGCACCCAGGCGGGCAGCAGCAGCTGCATGGTGGCGTTCAGCGTGGACATGGCGAGCAGCCAGGCCAGGCCGCCGAAGACCAGCAGCACCAGCACCGGCCAGAGCACCGGCAGCAGCGCCGTGCCGAGCGTGGCGGCGCCGAAGAGCACGGCGGCGACCGCCAGCCGGGCGGTGGGGTCGAGCCACCGGCGCAGCCTGCCGAGCCCGATCGCGCCTGCGACCGCGCCGAGGCCGAGCGCGCCGAGCATGAGGCCGTAGCCGGAGGAGGAGAGGCCGAGCTGGTCGGCCGCCACCACCGGGAGCAGCGCCCAGAGCGCGCTGGCCGGGGCCACGAAGAGCAGCGAGCGCATCAGCACCCGGCGGATGGCCGGGGCGGCGCGGATGAAGCGGGTGCCCGCCTGCAGCGCGGCCAGTGGGCGCTCGCTGGGCAGCTGCCGGTCGGTGCGCGGGCGGCGCCAGAGAAAGAGCACCGCGACGATGCCGACGAACGAGGCGGCGTTCAGCGCGAACACCAGGGTCGGGCCGGAGGCGGCGACCAGCACGCCCGCCACCGCGGGGCCGACCGCGCGGCCGATGTTCACGCTCATGCTGCCCAGCGCGGCGGCGGACGGGATCTGCGCGCGCGGCACCAGCTCCGGCTGAATGGCCTGCCAGGCCGGGGCGGTCATGGCCTGGCCGCAGCCCAGCAGGAAGAGCAGGGTGAGCAGGACGCCCGGGCTGGTGTGCCCGGTCGCGGTGGCGACGGTCAGCACCGCGGCCAGCAGCGCCATCGCCGACTGCGCGGCCAGCAGCAGGTTGCGGCGGTCCAGCAGGTCGGCAAGGACGCCGGAGGGGATGGAGAGCAGCATCACCGGCAGCGTGATCGCGGTCTGCACCAGCGAGACCAGGGTCGCCGCGTTCGGCTCGGCGACCAGCAGCCACTGGGCGCCGACCGTCTGCATCCAGGTCCCCAGATTCGACACCAGCTGCGCGATCCACAGCGCCCGGTACAGCGGTGAGCGCAATGGCGCCCAGGTGGACACCGGAGCGGTAGCGTCAGCAGTAGTCACAGTGTTGAATTGTCGCGCCTTCGGCGCGACGGGGTTCGCGCCCCCTGTGGCTCGCAGTCCGGCGGCCGCGACTCGCGCCTCCGGCGCATGCGCTGCGGCCACCGGACAGCGAGCCGGGCGCGAACCCGCGGTGGTGCGGAAACGTCGATCGATCATCCCCATGCGAGAATCACCCGCATGCCGGCCAACTTGCTGCGTTTCGGCGCGGTTGTGCTGTTCGCCCTGTGCTCGGCCGTCGCCTGTGCCGACGACGGCGGCTCCGACTCCCCCGCCCCCGGTGACACACCGATGGGCCGCACCTTCCTGTCCACGACCGTCGACGGCGCCCCCATTCCCGGCGGCGGCCCGCTGACGCTGCGCTTCGCCGACGGCCGGGTCTCGGCGAATGCAGGCTGCAACACCACCACGGGTCCGGTGAGCTTCGACGGCGGCGTACTGCGGGTGGGCGAGCTGGCGAGCACGCTCATGGGCTGCCCCGGCGAGCGCGCCGACGCCGACCAGTGGGTCGCGACGCTGCTGAACGCCACCCCGACCTGGCAGCTAGTTGACGGCACCCTGACCCTGCGCGCGGAGAACCAGACCGTCGAGCTGCTGGACAAGAAGATCGCGCAGCCGGACAGACCGGTCGAGGGCACCACGTGGACGGTGACCGAGCTGCTCACCCCGGAGTCCAGGATCCGCTCCGAGGCGATCGACGAGGCCGCCCCGACCCTGCTGATCGCCGAGGACGGCGCGGTCACCGGCTCGGCGGGCTGCAACCAGCTCACCGGCACCGCCGAGGTGGCCGACGGCTCGGCCACCTTCCGGGTGGCGACCACCCGCATGCTCTGCCCGCCCGCGGTGATGGAGATCGAGCAGTCGGTGCTGCGCGCCCTGGACGGCCGCGCCACCCTCACCGTCGACGCCGACCTGCTCACGCTGCGCAACGACAACGGCAGCGGGCTCACCCTGCGCGCGGGCTGAAAACGCGGAACGGCCCGGTCCGCCGAGCGAACCGGGCCGTGGTGCTTCCGCTCAGGGCAGCGGACCGCCCGCGGCGATCGCCGAGAGCTGGGCGAACTCGTCGCCCTTGAGCGACGCCCCGCCGACCAGCGCGCCGTCGACGTCGGGCTGGGCCACCAGCTCGCCGACGTTCTTGGCGTTCACCGAGCCGCCGTACAGGATGCGCACCTGCCCGGCGACCTCCGGCGAGGCCAGGGTGGTGAGCTCGGCGCGGATGGCGCCGCACACCTCCTGCGCGTCGGCCGGGGTGGCGACCTTGCCGGTGCCGATGGCCCACACCGGCTCGTAGGCGATCACCACCTTCGCGATCTCCTCGGCGGTCAGCCCCTTCAGCGAGCCCCGCAGCTGCTCCAGGTTGTACTCGACGTGGGTCTGCGCTTCGCGCACGCCGAGCCCCTCGCCGATGCACACGATCGGGGTGATCCCGTGCTTCAGCGCCTGCTTGGCCTTGGCGAGCACGGTGGCGTCGTCCTCGCTGTGGTACTGCCGCCGCTCCGAGTGCCCGACCACCGCCCAGGTGCAGCCCAGCTTGGCGAGCATCGCCCCGCTGATCTCCCCGGTGTAGGCGCCCGCGTCGTGCGTCGACACGTCCTGGGCGCCGTAGGTGAGCAGCAGCTTGTCGCCCTCGACCAGGTTCTGCACGCTGCGGATGTCGGTGAACGGCGGGACGACCGCCACGTCCACCCGGTCGAAGTACTTCTCCGGCAGGGCGAAGGCGATCTTCTGCACCAGGGTGATGGCCTCGAGGTGGTTGAGGTTCATCTTCCAGTTGCCCGCGATCAGCGGTTTGCGCGCCATCTCACGCCCCCTCGTCCAGCACGGCGATCCCGGGGAGCTCGTTGCCCTCCAGGTACTCCAGCGAGGCCCCGCCACCGGTGGAGATGTGCGAGAAGCCGTCCTCGGGCAGCCCGAGCGCGCGCACCGCCGCGGCCGAGTCGCCACCGCCGACGACGGTGAAGGCGCCCTTGCCGGTGGCGGTGCTGATCGCCTCGGCGACGCCGCGGGTGCCCGCCGCGAACGCCTCGAACTCGAAGACGCCCATCGGGCCGTTCCAGAAGACGGTCCGCGCCTCGGTGAGCAGCGCGGCGAAGCGCCGCGCCGACTCGGGGCCGATGTCGAGGCCGCTCCAGCCGTCCGGGATCTGCTCCGCCGGAACGACCTTCGTCTCGGCGTCGGCCGCGAAGCGGTCCGCCACCACGATGTCGCGCGGCAGGTGGATCACGTCGGCGTACCGGTCGAGCAGCTCCTTGCAGGTCTCGATCATCTCCTGCTGCAGCAGCGAGGAGCCGACCGGGAAACCCTGCGCGGCGAGGAAGGTGAAGCACATGCCGCCGCCGATGACCAGGGTGTCCACCTTGGGGGCGAGCGCCTCGATCACGGCCAGCTTGTCCGAGACCTTGGAGCCGCCGAGCACCACCGCGTACGGGCGGTCGGCGCCGTCCGCGGAGTCCTCGCCGGTGAGCCTGCGCAGCACCTCGACCTCGGCGGCCACCAGGGTGCCCGCGTAGTGCGGCAGCAGCTTCGCCACGTCGTAGACCGAGGCCTGCTCGCGGTGCACGACCCCGAAGCCGTCGGAGACGAACGCGCCGTCCTCGCCGACCAGCTCCACCAGCGCGGCGGCCAGCCTGCCGCGCTCGGCGGCGTCCTTGCTGGTCTCCCGCTTGTCGAAGCGGATGTTCTCCAGCAGCAGCACGTCGCCGTCGGTGAGCCCCTCGGAGCGGGCCAGCGCGTCCTGGCCGACCACGTCGCCGGCGAGCTGGACATTGCGGCCCAGCTCCTCGGCGAGCTTCGCGGCGACCGGCGCCAGCGAGAGCTTCGGGTCGGGCTCGCCCTTCGGCCTGCCGAGGTGCGCGGTGACGACCACCTTGGCGCCCGCCTCGACCAGCGCCTTCAGCGTCGGCACCGAGGCGGTGATCCGGCCGGGGTCGGTGATCTGCCCGTCGTCGCCGAGCGGGACGTTGAGGTCGGAGCGCACCAGCACGCCCCTGCCCTCGACGCCGTCGGCCAGGAGGTCCTGCAGTGTCCTGACAGCCATGCGGGTCAGAGCGACTTGCCGACGAGGCCGATGAGGTCGGCGAGGCGGTTGGAGTAGCCCCACTCGTTGTCGTACCAGGAGACGACCTTGACCTGGTCGTCGATCGCCTTGGTGAGCGGCGCGTCGAAGATCGACGAGTGCGGGTCGGTGACGATGTCGCTGGAGACGATCGGGTCGGTGTTGTACTTCAGGATGCCCTTCAGCCTGCCCTCCGCGGCCTCCTTCAGCGCGGCGTTGACCTCGTCCACCGAGGCGGGCTTGGCCAGCTGCGCGGTCAGGTCGGTGACCGAGCCGGTCGGGACCGGGACGCGCAGCGCGTAGCCGTCCAGCTTGCCCTGCAGCTCGGGCAGCACCAGGCCGATGGCCTTGGCGGCGCCGGTGCCGGTGGGCACGATGTTCAGCGCGGCGGCGCGGGCACGGCGCAGGTCGGCGTGCGGGGCGTCCTGCAGGTTCTGGTCCTGGGTGTAGGCGTGGATGGTGGTCATCAGCCCCTTGACGATGCCGAACTCGTCGTGCAGCACCTTGGCCAGCGGGCCGAGGCAGTTGGTGGTGCAGGAGGCGTTCGAGATGATGTTCTGGCTGCCGTCGTACTTGTCGTCGTTGACGCCGAGCACGATGGTGATGTCCTCGCCCTTGGCCGGCGCGGAGATGATGACCTTCTTGGCGCCGGCGGCCAGGTGGCCCTTGGCCTTGGTGGCGTCGGTGAAGATGCCGGTGGACTCGACGACGACGTCGACGCCGAGGTCGCCCCACGGCAGCGCCGCCGGGCCCTCCTTGATCGCGAGCGCCTTGATCCGCTGGTCACCGACGACGATGTCCTCGCCGTCGACCGACACGTCCTTCGGCAGCCTGCCGAGGATCGAGTCGTACTTCAGCAGCGTGGCCAGGGTCGCGTTGTCGGTGAGGTCGTTGACCGCGACGATCTCGATGTCGGTGGTGCCCAGCGCCTTCTGCGCCTCCACCGCACGGAAGAAGTTACGTCCGATACGACCGAAGCCGTTGATGCCTACCCGGACAGTCACGTTATCGCTCCTCAGCTTTCAGGCGGATACTCCGATGCCCTACTCACCCTAGTAGCAGGCCGTGACCTCACCGACATGCACCTGCCGCCGGTCAGGCGTCGTCCAGCAGTTCGGCGGTCACCGCCGACTCGGTGTCCGGGATGCCCAGCTCCTTGGCCCTGCGGTCCGCCATGGAGAGCAGCCGCCGGATCCGGCCCGCCACCGCGTCCTTGGTCATCGGCGGCTCGGCGAGCTGGCCGAGCTCCTCCAGCGAGGCCTGCCGGTGCTGCACCCGCAGCCTGCCCGCGGCGGCGAGGTGGTCCGGCACCTCGTCGGCGAGGATCTCCAGCGCCCGCTCCACCCTGGCCGCCGCGGCCACCGCGGCGCGCGCCGAGCGGCGCAGGTTGGCGTCGTCGAAGTTGGCCAGCCGGTTGGCGGTCGCCCGCACCTCGCGCCGCATCCGGCGCTCCTCCCAGGTGAGCCTGGTGTCCTGCGCGCCCATCCTGGTGAGCAGCGCGCCGATCGCCTCGCCGTCGCGCACCACCACCCGGTCGGTGCCGCGCACCTCGCGCGCCTTGGCCGCGATCCCGAGCCGCCGCGCCGCGCCGACCAGCGCCAGCGCCGCCTCCGGCCCGGGGCAGCTGACCTCGAGCGCCGACGAGCGCCCCGGCTCGGTGAGCGAGCCGTGCGCCAGGAAGGCGCCGCGCCACGCCGCCTCCGCGTCGCCGACGCTGCCGCCGACCACCTGCGCGGGCAGCCCGCGCACCGGCCTGCCGCGCACGTCGAGCAGCCCGGTCTGCCTGGCCAGCGCCTCGCCCTCCTTGGAGACCCGGACCACGTAGCGGCTGGTCTTGCGCAGCCCGCCCGCGCCGAGCACGTGCACGTCGGAGCCGTAGCCGTAGAGCTCGAAGATCTCCCGGCGCAGCCTGCGCGCGATCGACCCCATGTCGACCTCGGCCTCGACGATCACCCGGCCGCCGACGATGTGCAGCCCGCCCGCGAACCGGAGCAGCGCCGAGAGCTCCGCCTTCCTGGCGCTCACCTGCGCCACGCTGAGCCGGCTCAGCTCGTCCTTCACCTCGGCTGTCATCGCCACGAGACGCGCTCCTTTCCACCCAACCCGGACCGCACATCCGCGCCCGTGTGCCGTCCATCGACTCGAAGCTCTGCCAATTGCGGCCGAGGATTCCGGATCAGCTGATCCAGTGCGGCGGCGAGCTTTCCGGGGTGATGCCGGTCGGTCCCCGCCTCGGCGACATCGGAGAAGGTTACCCGGGCGCGCAACTGCCCCGCGGCCCTGGCCAGGTGTTCGCGCTCGCGCCCCTCCGGAACCGAGCCGGAGTCGACGAGGATGTCGTCCACCCCGAATCCCGGTGCGTGCTGCGACAATACGTGCAGGTGCCGCTCGGCGGAGAAGCCCGCCGTCTCGCCCGGCTCGGCGGCCAGGTTGAGCACGAGCACCTTCCGCGCCCTGGTCCGCGTCAGCGCGTCGTGCAGCTGCGGGACCAGCACGTGCGGGATGACGCTGGTGAACCAGGAGCCGGGGCCGAGCACCACCACGTCGGCATGCTCGATCGCGTCGACGGCGGCGGGCGCCGCGGGCGGGTCGGAGGGGATCAGCCGCACCCGGCGCACCGTGCCGGGGGTGGTGGCGACCGCCACCTGGCCGCGGATGCAGCGGCTCACCCGCGGGTCGGCCTCCAGCCCGGAGACGTCGGCCTCGATGTCGAGCGCGATCGGCGACATGGGCAGCACCCGGCCGACGACGCCGAGCAGCCGGGCCACCTCGTCCAGCGCGGCCACCGGGTCGCCGAGCACCTCGGTGAGCCCGGCCAGGATCAGGTTGCCGACCGAGTGCCCGGCCAGCGCGCCGGTGCCGCCGAAGCGGTGCTGCACCGCCCTGGTGAGCGTGCCGTCCGCGTCGGCGGCCAGCGCGGCCAGCGCCATCCGCAGGTCACCGGGGGGCAGCATGCCGAGCTCGGCGCGCAGCCTGCCGGACGAGCCGCCGTCGTCGGCGACGGTGACCACCGCGGTCACCCGGTCGGTCAGCCTGCGCACCGCGGAGAGCGTGGCGAACAGGCCGTGCCCGCCGCCGAGCGCCGCGACCGCGAGCTCGGCCGCGCCGTCGCCGCCCGCCGTCACTCGCGCCCCAGATCCCGGTGCACGATCCGCACCGTGTCGACGGCGCCGGACTCCTCGGCGCTGCCCGCGAGCGCGGCCAGCGCCTCCGCGATCGCCACGCTGCGGTGCCTGCCGCCGGTACAGCCGACTGCCACCGTCATGTATCGCTTCCCCTCCTGGCGGTAGCCGTTCGCGGTCAGGTTCACCAGGTGGTGACAGGTGCGCAGGTAGTCGTCGGCGCCGGGGCGCCCGAGCACGTAGTCGCTCACCATCCGCTCCTGGCCGGTGTGCTCGCGCAGCTCCGGGATCCAGTGCGGGTTCGGCAGAAAGCGCACGTCGAGCACCATGTCGGCGTCGAGCGGGACCCCGTGCTTGAAGCCGAAGGACTGCACGGTGAGCTGCAGCGCCGCGGCGGTGCCGCCGCCGTAGGCCTCCTCCAGCTTCCGGTGCAGCTGGTGGATGGAGAGCTCGGTGGTGTCGATCACCAGGTCGGCGGCGGCGCGCACGCCTGCCAGCCGGACCCGCTCGGCGGCGATGCCCGCCGAGAGCGTGCCGTCGACGCTCTCGCTCTGCAGCGGGTGCCTGCGCCTGGCGAAGCCGAACCGGCGGATCAGCACGTCGTCCGAGGCCTCCAGGAAGAGCACGCCGGTGGGCACGCCGAGCGCGTGCAGCGGCTCGGTGACGACGCCGAGGTCACCGGTGAAGAACCGGCTGCGCACATCCATCACCAGCGCGAGCTTGCGGATCGGCGGCTCGGCCGAGGCACCGAGCTCGACCATCCGGCCGATCAGCTCGGGCGGCAGGTTGTCGGTGACGTACCAGCCCAGGTCCTCCAGGACCTTCGCGGCGGTGCCGCGGCCCGCGCCGGAGAGCCCGGTCACGACCACGACCTCGACCTGCGGACGGGAGCCGCCGGAGCCGCGCTCCGGCGCCGGGTTCTCGGCATTGGGGTTGTCGACGCGTGTCATGTCCTACCGGTTCGTGTCCGTCCCGACCTCCGCGAGGTCGGGTTCGCTTGGCCTCTCCGATCCGCCCGGGCCGATTCCGGCCAGGGACACAGGGACAACGTACGCGAAAGCGGGCACGCATTCCCGGCACGGCGCAGCGCCGTCACCGCGCGTCCTGCTCGTTGAGCACCGCGAGCACCGCCTTCGCGGTGGCGACGCCGATGCCGGGCACCTCGGTGATCTGCTCCACCGTTGCCTCCCTGAGCTTGGCCACCGAGCCGAAGTGGGTGACCAGCGCGGTGCGCCTGGCGTCGCCGAGGCCGCGCACCGAGTCCAGCGCCGAGGCCGTCATCCGCCGGGAGCGCTTGCTCCGGTGGAAGGTGATGGCGAAGCGGTGCGCCTCGTCGCGCACCCGCTGCAGCAGGTACAGCGCCTCGCTGTTGCGCGGCAGGATCACCGGGTCCGGCTCGCCCGGCACCCAGACCTCCTCCAGCCGCTTGGCCAGCCCGATCACCGCGACGTCGGTGATGCCCATGTCGTCGAGGACCTCGGCGGCGGCCGCCACCTGCGGGGCGCCGCCGTCGACGACGTACAGGTTGGGCGGGTAGGCGAAGCGGCGCGGCCTGCCGGTGTTCGGGTCGATCCCCGGCCGCGAGGTCGGCGTCTCGTCGGCGGGCAGGCCGTTCCGGTCGAAGGCCGCCGCGCCGGGGTCGGCGTCCGGCGCGTCGGCGTCCGGCACCGGCTCGCCGTCGAACTCGCGCGCCTCCTCCCGGTCCCTGCGGAGCCGGTGGAAGCGGCGGCGGGTGACCTCGGCGATACTGCCGACGTCGTCGGAGCGCCCCTCCCCCGCCGCCTCCTTGATGGCGAAGTGCCGGTACTCGGACTTGCGCGCCAGCCCGTCCTCGAACACCACCAGCGAGGCGACCACGTCGGTGCCCTGCACGTGGCTGATGTCGACGCACTCGATGCGCAGCGGCGCGGAGTCCAGCTCCAGCGCGTCCTGGATGTCCTGCAGCGCCGCCGAGCGGGAGGTCAGGTCACCGGCGCGCTTGAGCTTGTGCTGGGCCAGCGCCTCGGCGGCGTTCCGCTGCACCGTCTCGGCCAGCGCCTTCTTGTCGCCGCGCTGCGGCACCCTGACCCGCACCGCGGCGCCGCGCAGCTTCCCGAGCCACTCCTGCACCTCCTCGACGTCGGTGGGCAGCTCGGGGACGAGCACCTCGCGCGGCACCGCCGAGCCGGACTGCTCGCCCGGCTCCTGCCCGGCGACGGCGGCCTCCTCGCCGTAGAACTGCGTGAGGAACTGCTCGACCAGGGCGGCCAGCTCGCCGCCCGCGCCCGCGGCGACGTCCACCGCGTCGCCGGACTTGTCCACCACCCAGCCGCGCTGCCCGCGCACCCGGCCGTCGCGCACGTGGAAGATCTGCACCGCGACCTCGAGTTCGTCGGTGGCGAAGGCGATCACGTCCGCGTCGGTGCCGGAGCCGAGCACCACCGCCTGCTTCTCCATGGCCCGGCGCAGCGCCCGCACGTCGTCGCGGAGCCGCGCGGCCAGCTCGAAGTCCAGGTCGTCGGAGGCGTCGTGCATGCGGCGCTCCAGCTGCTTGACCATCTTGTCGGTGCGGCCCGCCAGGAAGTCGCAGAAGTCGTCGACGATGTCGCGGTGCTGCCCCGCCGTGACCCGGCCGACGCACGGCGCCGAGCACTTGTCGATGTAGCCGAGCAGGCACGGGCGGCCGATCTGGCTGTGCCGCTTGAATACCCCGTTCGAGCAGGTGCGCGCCGGGAAGACCCGGAGCAGCAGGTCGAGCGTCTCCCGGATGGCCCAGGCGTGCGCGTACGGGCCGAAGTAGCGGACGCCCCTGCGCCGCGCGCCGCGGTAGACGAAGAGCCGCGGGAACTCCTCGTTCAGCGTGACCGCGAGCACCGGGTAGGACTTGTCGTCCCGGTACCTGACATTGAAGCGCGGGTCGAACTCCTTGATCCAGTTGTACTCCAGCTGCAGCGCCTCCACCTCGGTGGAGACGACGGTCCACTCCACGCTCGCGGCGGTGGTGACCATCTGCCTGGTGCGCGGGTGCAGCGAGGCGATGTCGGCGAAGTACGAGTTCAGCCGGGAGCGCAGGCTCTTGGCCTTGCCGACGTAGACCACCCGGCGGTGCGCGTCACGGAATTTGTAGACGCCGGGTTCCACCGGGATGGTGCCCGGCGCGGGCCGGTACGTCGCGGGATCTGCCACCGGACCAGCCTATCGACGGCGTCCGACAGGGAGCGCCGCGCGGGCGCCGAGCGCGGCGCGGTCACGCCCTCAGCGCGGTGCGGTGATGCCGTGCGCGGCCAGCGCGGCGAGCAGCGCCGCGGGCCGCTCGACGGTGGGCACCGGCTCGACCTCGGCGAAGGCGCAGCCCAGCGCGGTGGCGCCGCCGTCGGCGGCGGCGCTGTCGCCGATCATGAGGGTGCGCTCGGGCGCCGCGCCGAGCGCTGCCAGCGCGGCCTCGAAGATGCCCGCCGCCGGCTTCACCGCGCCGACCTCGTAGGAGAGCGTGAAGGCGCGCACCAGCCGGTCCCAGCCCCGCGTGGCGAAGGCCGGGCGCAGGTCGAAGGCGATATTGCTGACCACCGCGACTGGGATGTCGCGCGCGGCGAGCAGTTCCAGGGCGGCGCCGGTGTCCGGGTACGGCTCCCACTCGGCCGGGTCGATCAGCCGCTCGTAGAGCCGGGTGGCCTGCTCGGTGTCGGGCACGCCGCTGGCGAGCAGCACCTTCAGGTACGCCTCGCGGTGCAGCGCCGGGTCCAGGTCGCGGTGCGCCCAGGCGTGCTTCCCCGCCTCGTCCAGGTCGACGGTGCGGCCCACCGGCGCCGTCATCCTGCGCATGATCTCCGCCGTCTCGTGCACGTCGAACCGCGCGCCGTCCGGGCGCACCAGATCCGCGTACCAGGACTCGTCCTCCTCCAGCCGGAACAGCGTGCCGGAGAAGTCGATCATCACCGCCTCGATCGCCACCCGGCCAGGCTACCGAGGCGGGGCCGCCGCGGCTCTCCGGCCCGGCGTCGCCCCTCCCGCCCGTGGGCGGATCCCCGCCGGAACACCCGCCGCGGCGTTAGAGTCTTGCGGATGAGGCGCGAGTGGGGAACCTGGTCCGGCGCCGCGGCGGCGCTGCTGCTGACGGCGGGGCTGGTCGCCGGGTGCTCGTCCGGGGAGGACGCCGCGGGCGGCACCTGCGTGGCGGCTGCGAACGGCACACCGGTGACGGCGGCCGGGCCGACCGGCGGCGGCGACATCGCGACCAACCCGGAGATCGCGAGCGGCTACCGCTCGGACATGTCGATGGTGCGGACCGCGACCTACGCCGTCTCCACCGCCAACCCGGTCGCGACCGAGGCCGCCTGTGCCGTGCTGCGCGACGGCGGCACCGCGGCGGACGCCCTGGTCGCGGCGCAGGCGGTGCTCGGCCTGGTGGAGCCGCAGGCCTCCGGGATCGGCGGCGGCGCGTTCCTGCTCTATTACGACAGGGCGAGCAACACCCTGCGCGCCTACGACGGCCGGGAGACGGCGCCCGCCGCGGCGACCGAGAACTACCTGCGCTGGGTCAGCGACACCGAGCGCACCGAGCCCGCGCCGGACGCCAGGGCCAGCGGCCGCTCGATCGGCGTGCCCGGTGTGCTGCGCATGCTGGACCAGGTGCACGGCGCGCACGGCAGCACCGGCTGGCGCGAGCTCTTCGACCCGGCGATCGCGCTGGCCGACAGCGGTTTCCCGATCAGCGCCCGGCTGGCCGGGCAGATCGCCGAGTCGGCGCCGCAGCTGGCGCGGGACGAGAATGCCCGCGGCTACTTCCTGCAGCCGGACGGCGCGCCCAAGCCGGAGGGGACGGTCCTCACCAACCCCGCCTACAGCAAGACGCTGAGCAGCATCGCCACCGACGGCGCCGACGCCTTCTACACCGGCCCGCTGGCGCGGAACCTGGTCGACGCGGCGCGCGCGGGCTCCGGCGGCCGCACCCCGAGCCTGATCAGCACCGAGGACCTGGCGAACTACCGGGCGCTCGAGCGCGACCCGCTCTGCACCGACTACCGCGGCAACCGGATCTGCGGGATGCCCGCGCCCTCCTCCGGCGGCATCGCGGTCGCCGCCACGCTCGGCATCCTGGCCAATTTCGACCTCGCGGCGCTCGGGCCGGAGAACGTCGACGCCAACGGCGGCAGGCCGCGTGCCGAGGCGGTGCACCTGATCGCGGAGGCCGAGCGGCTCGCCTACGCCGACCGCAACAAGTACGTGGCCGACACCGACTTCGTTCCGCTGCCGGGCAATTCGGCGCAGACGCTGCTGAACCCGGAGTACCTGGAGCAGCGGGCCGGGCTGATCGACCAGGGCCGCAGCATGGGCACCGCGCAGCCCGGCGACTTCGGCCCGGTCCCGGCGGGCATCGGGCCGCAGCCGCGCGAGCACGGCACCAGCCACATCTCGGTGGTGGACCGGGACGGCAACGCCGCCGCCATGACCACGACGGTGGAGTCGGCCTTCGGCTCGTTCCACATGGTCGACGGGTATCTGCTGAACAACCAGCTCACCGACTTCTCCGCCGACCCGCTCGGCACCGACGGCGTGCCGGTGGCGAACCGGCTGGAGCCGGGCAAGCGGCCGCGCAGCTCCATGAGCCCGACCCTGGTGTTCGAGCCGGGCACCGGCGCCGCGCTCGGCGACCTGCGGCTGGTCACCGGCTCGCCCGGCGGCTCGGTGATCATCCAGTTCGTGGTGAAGACCCTGGTCGGGCTGCTGGACTGGGGGCTCGACCCGCAGCAGGCGATCTCCGCGGTCTCGTTCGGGGCCGGCAACACCCCGAGCACCGGGGTCGGCGGCGAGCACCCGGCGATCGACGCCGCCGACGACGGCAACCGCGACCCGCTGGTGCGCAGGCTGCGCGAGCTCGGGCACCAGGTGTCGGTGGCGCCGCAGACCAGCGGGCTCAGCGCGATCACGGTGGACGGCGACGGCCTCGCGGGCGGCGCCGACCCGCGCCGCGAGGGCGTGGTCCTCGGCGACCCCCGCTGATCAGGCGGCGTACTTCGCGCCGAGTTCGCGGATCCGGTCGAGTGCGGCGACGGCGTGCTGCCGGTCGTTGGCGCGCACCGCGAGCATGGGGGCGTACTCGTCGAGCGCGAGCTCCAGCCGGGCCCAGGCCTTGCGGTCCGGGAAGGAGACGCCGCGCACCTGGTCCCAGCCGAAGAGCCGGTCGCCCAGGATGTTCCGCACCGCGACCCCGCTCGGCCCGACCCGCACCCGGGGCCGGGTGAAGAGCAGCGCGGTGAGCGCGGCGAGCACGCCGATGGCGTACATGGCGAGCTGGTCGCCGAGCCGCAGGTTCACCCCGGTGTAGTCGCTGCGCATGCCGAACCCGGCCGTCACGAACGCGACCAGCAGCACCACCGCGATGATCCTGGCGTTGCGCACCGCCTTGCGCGGCCGCACCTCGAAGTCCCACTCCGGCCCCGGCACCGCCGCGGCCCTGCGGCGGATGCGCACCACCGGCACGGCTACGCCGACCCGCGCAGGGTACGCAGGGTGAGCGCGGCGTCCAGCGCGGCGGCCGCCGCCTGCTCGCCCTTGTTCTCCGCGGAGCCGGGCAGCCCGGCCCGGTCCAGCGCCTGCTCCTCGGTGTTCGTGGTGAGCACGCCGTTGGCCACCGGGGTGCCCGCGTCCAGCGAGACCCGGGTGAGCCCGGCGGTCACCGCGTCGCAGACGTACTCGAAGTGCGGGGTGCCGCCGCGGATGACGACGCCGAGCGCGACCACCGCGTCGTGCGTGCGCGCCAGCTCCTGCGCGACCACCGGCAGCTCCATCGCGCCCGCGCAGCGGACCACGGTCACCTGCCGCACCCCGGCCTCCTTCGCCACCCGCTCGGCATTCGCCACCAGGGTGTCGCAGATGGTCGTGTGCCAGCGCGAGGCCACGATGCCGAGCCTGAGGTCGGCGGAGTCGGCCAGCTCGAAGCTCGGAACGCCGGTGCCACTCATGTTCGGGTGTCCTTTCCTACTGCGCGGTCTCGCCGAGATCCAGGTCGTCCAGCCCGACCAGGTCGTGGCCCATGCGGTCGCGCTTGGTGCGCAGGTACCGCAGGTTCTCGGCGTTCGGCCGCACCGGCATCGGCACCCGCTCGCTCACGGTCAGGCCGTAGCCGTCCAGCCCGACCCGCTTGGCCGGGTTGTTGGTGAGCAGCCGCATCGAGCGGACCCCGAGGTCGACCAGGATCTGCGCGCCGATGCCGTAGTCGCGCGCGTCCGCGGGCAGCCCCAGCTCGATATTGGCGTCCACCGTGTCGCGGCCGGAGTCCTGCAGCTGGTAGGCCTGCAGCTTGTGCATCAGCCCGATGCCGCGGCCCTCGTGGCCGCGCATGTAGAGCACGACGCCGCGGCCCTCGGCGGCGACGATCTCCAGCGCGGCGTCCAGCTGCGGGCCGCAGTCGCAGCGCAGCGAGCCGAAGACGTCGCCGGTGAGGCACTCCGAGTGCACCCGGACCAGCACGTCGTTGCCGTCGCCGACCTCGCCGCGGACCAGCGCGACATGCTCGACCTCGTCGTAGATGCTCTGGTAGCCGACGGCCTGGAACGGGCCGTGCGCGGTCGGGATGCGGGCCTCGGCGACCCGGACGACCTGCTGCTCGTGGCGGCGCCGCCAGGCGATCATCTCGGCGATGGAGATCAGCGCGAGGTCGTGGTCGTCGGCGAAGACCCGCAGCTCCTCGGTGCGGGCCATGTGGCCCTCGTCCTTCTGGCTGACGATCTCGCAGATCACGCCGGCGGGGCGCAGCCCGGCCATCCTGGCCAGGTCGACCGCGGCCTCGGTGTGCCCGGGGCGGCGCAGCACGCCGCCCTCCTTGGCGCGCAGCGGGACCACGTGGCCGGGCCTGGTCAGGTCGTCGGCCTTGGCGTTCGGGTCGGCGAGCAGCCGGATGGTGGTGGCGCGGTCGGCGCCGGAGATGCCGGTGGTGATGCCCTCGCGCGCGTCCACCGAGACGGTGTACGCGGTGCCGTGCTTGTCCTGGTTCATCGCGTACATCGGCGGCAGCCCGAGTCGGTCGCAGTCCTCGCCGGTGAGCGGGACGCAGATGTAGCCGGAGGTGTAGCGGATCATGAACGCGACCAGTTCGGGCGTCGCCTTCTCCGCGGCGAAGATGAGGTCGCCCTCGTTCTCGCGATCCTCGTCGTCGACCACGACGACGGCCTTGCCCGCCGCCATGTCGGCGACGGCGCGCTCGATAGTGTCGAACCTGGTCACGTCTTTGCGCTCCATCGTGTTCGCCCCTGGGGGCTCGTTGCCTCACCACAGTACGGCCTGCGCGGGGAGGCGCTCCGCGCCGCCCGCTCAGCCGCGCTGCTGCAGCCGCTCCACGTACTTGGCGATGACGTCGACCTCGAGGTTCACCGTGGTGCCCGCGGGCGCGGAGCCGAGCGTGGTGAGCGCGAGCGTGGTCGGGATGAGCGAGACCTCGAACCAGTCGCCGTCGGCGGCCGAGCCGCCCAGCCCGGAGACGGTGAGCGAGGTGCCGTCCACGGTGATCGACCCCTTCTCGACCACGTACTTGGCGATCTCGGCGGGCAGCGAGACCCGCACGACCTCCCAGTTCTCCGACGGGGTGCGGGAGAGCACGGTGCCGGTGCCGTCCACGTGGCCCTGCACCAGGTGCCCGCCGAGCCTGCTGTTCAGCGCGGCCGCGCGCTCCAGGTTCACCCGGGAGCCGATGTCCAGCGCGCCGATGCTGGAGCGGTTCAGCGTCTCGGCCATCACGTCGACGGTGAAGGAGTCGCCGACCACCACGTCGTCGACGACGGTCAGGCAGACGCCGTTCACCGCGATCGAATCGCCGTGCGCGGCGTCCGAGGTCACCAGCTTGCCGCGGATCGTCAGCCGCGCCGCGTCGCTGAGCCGCTCGACCGCGACGATCTCGCCGAGCTCCTCCACGATCCCTGTGAACATGCGCTCCCCTTACTCCGGATTCATCCGGTGCGAACATCCCGCACCGGGTCGGGCATTCCCGCGGCTCAGCCCGCGGTGGCCGCGGCGGCCTCGGCCGCGCGGGCGCGCAGCGCGGCGACGGTGGCCGCCGGGTCCGCGGTGCCGTAGACAGCGGAGCCCGCGACGAAGCAGTCCACCCCCGCCTCGGCGGCCGCTTCGATGGTGTCGGCGTTGATGCCGCCGTCGATCTCCACCAGCAGCCGCAGCTCGCCGGAGTCGACCAGCCTGCGCACCGCCTTCGCCTTGGCCAGCACCTCGGGGATGAACGACTGGCCGCCGAAGCCCGGCTCCACGCTCATCACCAGCAGCGTGTCGAAGTCGCGCAGGATCTCCAGGTAGGGCTCGATCGGGGTGCCCGGCTTGACCGAGAGCCCGGCCTTGGCGCCCGCCGCGCGGATGTCCCTGGCGACGGCGACCGGGTCGTCGGTGGCCTCGGCGTGGAAGGTCACGTTGTGCGCGCCCGCCTCCGCGTACGGCGGCGCCCAGCGGCCGGGGTCCTCGATCATCAGGTGGCAGTCGAGCGGGATGTCGGTGGCCTTGAGCAGGCTCTGCACGATCGGCAGGCCGAGCGTCAGGTTCGGCACGAAGTGCGCGTCCATCACGTCCACGTGCAGCCAGTCCGCGCCTGCCACCGCCCTGGTCTCGGCGGCCAGGTTGGCGAAGTCGGCGGAGAGGATGGAGGGGGCGATCATCGGCCGGTCGGGGCGGGCGAAGGTGGGAGTGGACACAGCGCGGAGTGTATCGGCCGTGCCCAGGGGCGGTCCGCGCGGTTGTGCCGCGCCGCGGGTGGGTAACCTCTGGGCGTGATCAACATTTCGGCGGAGAAGGGGATCTACAGCACCCCGGTGGAGATCAGGGTGGCGGCCGCGGTCTCGCAGCTGCCCATCGTGCGCGGCCTCGCCGAAACCCTGGTGCTGCTCAGCGAATTCACGCTGGACGAGGTGGCCGACGTGCGGCTCGCGGTGGACGAGGTGTGCTCGAACCTGATCGAGGTGGCGGCGCCGGACAGCTACCTCAGCTGCCGCTTCGTGGTCGGCGAGACCGACCTGCTCGTGCACGTGAGCGGGCTCGCGGCCACCGAGGGGCTACCCGACCAGCGCAGCTTCGGCTGGCACGTGCTGCGCACCCTCGCCGATTCCGTGGAAGCACACCAGGGTCCGTTCGACGCGACCGCCTCCGGATACCCGACGTGGGTCGAATTCCGTCGGGTCCGGGGCAAGGCGTGACGGACGCACGGCCCGAGGTCGATCCGCAGCCCGGCCCGGAGGGCGCCGGGCCGGACCAGGGCGCGCCGGAGCCGCGGGCCGCGGCCGCCGCCGACGCGGTGGACGACCCCGATGAGGACGATCTCGGCGGCGAGGACGACGCGGTCGAGGAGTACGGCGCGAAGGGCGCCGTCCCCGGTTACGACGACGTCGCCGCGCTCTTCGGCGAGCTCGGCCGCGCCGAGCCGGGCAGCGCGCAGCACGCGGCGCTGCGCGCGGAGCTGATCAACCGCTGCATCCCGCTCGCCGACCACATCGCGCGCAAGTTCAGCGGGCGCGGCGAGCCCTTCGACGACCTCACCCAGGTGGCCAGGGTCGGGCTGGTGCACGCGGTGGATCGCTTCGACGTCGGCCGCGGCTCCAACTTCCTCTCCTTCGCGGTGCCGACCATCATGGGCGAGGTCCGCCGCTACTTCCGGGACAACACCTGGGCCATGCGGGTGCCGCGCCGGGTCAAGGAAACGCACCTGCGGATCGGCGCCGCGATCGATTCGCTCTCGCAGACGCTCGGCCGCTCCCCCACCGCCAAGGAGATCGCCGCCGAGCTCGGCGTCGACCCGGACGAGGTCACCCAGGCGGTGATCGCGGGCAATGCCTACCAGCCCAGCTCCATCGACGCCGCCTCGCTGGGCCGCGACACCGAGGCCTCGCTGCTGGACACGCTCGGCGAGGAGGAATCGCAGTTCGACCGGGTCGAGGAGTACGTGGCGATCCGGCCGCTGCTCGCCGGGCTGCCCGAGCGCGAGCGGCGCATCCTCACCATGCGGTTCTTCGAGTCCATGACGCAGACCCAGATCGCGCAGCGGATGGGGATCTCGCAGATGCACGTCTCCCGGATCCTGGCCAAGACGCTGGCCCGGCTGCGCGAGCAGACCGCGCGCGAGTAGTCAGCCCTCCCGCTGCTTGCGCAGCTTCGCCGGGGCCGCCTGCCACCACGCGCCGTCGACCAGCTCGGCGAGCTGGGCCTGGTCGACCCGGTCCAGGTCGACCAGGATGCTCGCGTAGCCGTCGTAGTGCGGGGTGGTGAAGAAGGCCGGGTCGCCCGCGGCGAGCAGCGCCTCCTTCTCCGCCATCGGGCAGCGCAGCATGACCGCGCCCTCCGCCTCGGTGCGCAGCCGCGCGAAGCCCTTGCCGCCCGCCTTCAGCGCCGGGGTGCGGTACCAGGTGCTCTCCTCGACGCCGGGCAGCTCGCGGGCGAGCGCGACGACGTCCTCCCAGGTGCAGGTCATGCGCTTCAGTCTGCGCGATCCCGCGCGTCTCGGATTGGACGAATGGAACGCGGGTCAGGCGGGTCTGCGCAGGGCGGCGAGGAACATGGCGTCGGTGCCGTGCCGGTGCGGCCAGAGCTGCGCGGCCGGGCCGTCGCCGACGTCGGTGACGCCGGGGAGCAGCGCGGGGGTGTCCAGCTCGAGCGCGCCGGTGCGGCGCACCACGTCGCCGACGACCGCCGCGGTCTCGGCCAGGTGCGGTGAGCAGGTGGAGTAGAGCACGACGCCGCCGGGGCGCAACAGCTCGTACGCGGCGGTGAGCAGCTCGCGCTGCAGCGCGGTGAGCTCGGCGAGGTCGTCCGGGCGGCGGCGCCAGCGCGCCTCGGGGCGGCGGCGCAGCGCACCGAGGCCGGTGCACGGGGCGTCGACCAGGACGCGGTCGTAGCCGGGTTCGAGGCCGCTGTCCCTGCCGTCCGCGACGTGCACCCGGACCGGGAGGTCGTGGGTGGCGCGGCGGACCAGCTCGGCGCGGTGCTCGGAGCGCTCCACCGCGTCCACGGTGTAGCCGTCGATGGCGGCGAGCGAGCCGAGCAGGTTCGCCTTGCCGCCCGGGCCTGCGCAGAGGTCGAGCCAGCGGCCGGTGTCGGCGCCGTCGAGCTCGGCGCGGGTGAGCGCGAGCGCCACCAGCTGGCTGCCCTCGTCCTGCACCGCGGCCATGCCCGCCCGGATCGGCTCCAGGTCGCCGGGGTCACCGCCCTCGTCCAGGTAGACGGCGTACGGGGACCAGCGGCCCTCGGTGCCGCCGGTGACGAGGGCCAGCTCCTCGGCGGTGATGTCGCCGGGGCGGGCCACCAGGTGCACCGCGGGGCGGGCGTCGTCCGCCGCCAGCGCCGCGCCGAGCTCGCCCGCGCGGGCGCCGAGCGCGTCGGCGAAGGACTGGGCGATCCAGAGCGGGTGCGCGTGCTCGAAGGCGAGGTGGGCGACCGGGTCGGCCGGGGCCAGCTCCGCGATCCACTCCGCCAGGGTGCGGTTCGCGGCCTTGCGCAGGACCGCGTTCACGAAGCCCGCCTTGCCCGCGCCGTGCTCGGCGCGGACCAGGGCGACCGAGGTGTCCACCGCGGCGTGCGCGCCGATCCTGGTGCGCAGCAGCTGGTAGGTGCCGAGGCGGAGGACGTCGAGCAGGTCGCCGTCGATCTGCTCGATCGGGCGGGCGGCGGCCGTCTCGATCACCGCGTCGAGCTGGCCGCGGGCGCGGCTGGTGCCGTAGGCGAGTTCGGTGGCGAGGGCGGCGTCCCGGCCGGACAGGCGGTAGCGGCGCAGGAGCGCCGGGAGGGCGAGGTTCGCGTAGGCGTCGCGTTCGCGGACGTCGCGCAGGAGGTCCCTGGCCGCGAGGCGCGCAGCGTCTTCCGGTGCGCCGGAACGCTTCCCGCCCGCCCGGCGCCCGTCGTCCCGGGCCCTGCCTGGTTGCCGGTCACCGCCTCGCCGGTTGTCGGCACCCCGGTCACCGGTCCGCCCCCGGCGACGTTCGTCGCCGGAATCCGCGGCTGCGCCGCGGAAGCCACCCGAGCGGCGCTCGCCGCCCTGGCCGCCGGAATTCGGGCGACGTACATCGCCCGCGCGGTCCCGCTCGCCGACGCGCCGACCACTGCCGTCGCCGGAGTTCGTGCGGCGTCCACCGCCGGGACGGTTGGCGTTGCCGCGACCTTCGGCGCTCATTCGACCACCGTTCCGGTGCCCAACCGCGCTCCGCGGGCCCAGTCGAGCGCGGGCATCATGCGCTTGCCCTGCGGCTGGACCTGCCCGAGGCGGACGGCGGTGGTGGCGGTGCCGACGTAGACCCCGTCCCTGCGCACCTCGACGGCCCCGCCGGGCAGTTCGTCCTCGACGAGCTCGACCGGGCCGAGCTTCAGCCGGGCGCCGTCGACGAGCGTCCACGCCCCGGGGGCGGGGGTGACGGCGCGGATCCGGCGCCCGACGTTGAGCGCGGGCTGATCCCAGCGCACCCGCCCCGCCTCCGGGGCGAGCTTCGGCGCGTAGGAGACCCCGTCCGAACTCTGCGGCACGGCGTGCAGCGTCCCGTCCTCGACCCCGTCAAGCGTGGTGGCGAGCAGGTGCGCCCCGCTCACCGCGAGCTTCGCCAGCAGCGTCCCCGCGGTATCGGTGACCTCGATCTTCTCGGTGATCACGCCGAACACCGGCCCGGTGTCGAGCCCGGCCTCGATACGGAAGGTGGAGGCGCCGGTGATCTCGTCCCCGGCGTCGACCGCGGCCTGCACCGGCGCCGCCCCGCGCCAGGCGGGCAGCAGCGAGAAGTGCAGGTTGATCCAGCCGTGCCGCGGGATGCCGAGGATCCGCTCCGGCAGCAGCGCCCCGTAGGCGACCACCGGGCAGCAGTCCGGCGCCAGCTCGGTGAGCTGCTCGACGAACTCCGGCTCCCCCGGCTTGCGCGGGGTGAAGACCGGGATGCCGTGCTCGTCGGCGAGCAGCGCCACCGGCGACCTGCTCACCTTGCGCCCGCGCCCGGCGACCGCGTCCGGCCTGGTCAGCACCCCGATCACGTCGTGCCGCGGGGACTCGAGCAGTGCGCGCAGCGCCGGAACGGCGGGCTCCGGGGTCCCGGCGAAGAGCACCCGCATCAGCGACCGCCCCCCGCGCCGAGCCCGCGCGATTCCCGGACCGTGATGCCCGCGCCGAACCAGTCCGACTCGCGGATGGTGCGCATGGCCTCCTTGCGCGCGGCCGGGTCCAGCCGGTCCAGGAAGAGCACCCCGTCCAGGTGGTCGGTCTCGTGCTGCACGCAGCGGGCGAGCAGCCCGTCGGCCTCGAAGGAGACCGGCGCGCCGGTGACGTCCACGCCGGTGGCGCGCAGCCGCAGCGCGCGGCGCACGTCGTAGCGCACGCCGGGGATCGAGAGGCAGCCCTCCGGCCCGACCTGCTCCTCCTCGCCGAGTACCTCGTAGCTCGGGTTCACCAGGTGCCCGGCCGCGTCCCCGGTGTCGTAGACGAAGACCCGCAGCCCGACCCCGATCTGCGGCGCCGCCATCCCGACCCCGCCGTCGTCGTGCATGGTGTCGGTGAGATCGTCCACCAGCCTGCGCAATTCGGCGTCGAAGGCCGCCACCTCGGCGGCCCGCGAGCGCAGGATCGGGTCGCCGAAGAGGCGAACGGGCTGGACGGTCACGGCGGGCTCCCGGGAAGACGAGACAACGGTCGTCCCATTCTAGAGAGCCCGCCGCGGCGGTCAGGAGTTGCCCGCGATCACCACCTGCGGAATGCCGGTGCCGAGCGGCACCGGCAGGCACACCGGCGCCGGCGCGTGCTCCGGATCGAGCACCTCGATCAGCAGGTCCTGCACGAACGGGTCGTAGACCATGTGGAAGTGCCCGGTCAGGTCGGCGGCGCAGAGGTCCTGCAGCGCGATATTGCGCGCGTTCGGGCCGTGCAGCGCGATATTGGCGAAGGGCTGGATCATCTCGTCCACCCGGCTGCCGATGGTGATGTACTCCGGCCCTGGCACGGTGTCGCCGCCCGCGTTCAGCTCGAGCATCACCGGCGAGCCCTGCGCCTGCTGCACCGCCGCCAGCGAGGTCACCCGCTCGAAGACCTGCAGCACGCCCGGGATCGCCTGCGCGATCGGCACCAGCCCGTACATGACCCCGCCGTAGCTGGGCGAGGCCAGCCCGACCCAGCGGCCGACCTTCGGCGCCCCGCCGAGCTTGTTCGTGTAGTACCTGGTCACGTTGGCGCCCTGCGAGAAGCCGACCAGGTCGACCTGCGCGGCGCCGGTGGCGGCGAGCACCTGGTCGACGAAGGCCGCGAGCTGCCACCCGCTGGCCCGCAGATCCTCGGTGCCGTAGCTCAGCGCGCCCGGCGCGCCGCCGTAGTTCAGCGCGAAGACGCAGAACCCCGCGGCGGCCAGCCGGGGCGCGATGGCCGAGTAGTCCGAGTAGGCGGACGAATCGGTGCCGTGCGCCAGGATCACCGGCCGCGGCCGCTCGGCATCGGGCACGCAACCGAAGTCGTTGGTCCCGGCGGGCACGACGCGCGGATGCTGCTTCTGGTAGAAAGCGGCGGCCAGGTGGTCCGGCTGCGGCGGCCCCTGCTCGGTCGGTACCTCGGCTGCCCGGAAATCGCTCGGCTGCGCGGTAGCCGTTCCCCCCGCTGCCCCCACCGCGGTGCCGAGCACCGCGCCCGCGACCACCGCGAGTACCGCGGCCCGGCGCCGCAATTGTGAAAATCCCCTACCCCACACCCATGACGGTTGTTCCATACAACAATTCTTGCGCCCCCCAGCGCTTTTCGCGGCGCGAGCGGGGTGCTTTCACACCTTCGTTACCGCGCGGTCGCCGCACCGTTGCGGAGCGCGGGGGACGCCGCTCGGAGCCGGTTTGTCATGCCCCGAATTCCGGTGCCGGAGGCGGGATCGGACACCGCGGTTACCCGGGCGTGTCCGACCCCGCGCGCGAGGTCACCGTTCGCTCTCGGCCGCTCCGGGCTCGTCGTCGTCGGCGAGGATGCGGTACAGCGCGCGGCGGGCCTCGGTGAGCACCTCGGCCGCCTTCGCCGCCTGCGCGGGGGTGCCCGCGGCGGCGACCTGCCCGACGGCGCCCATCAGCGACCCGACCAACTCGCGCAGATCCCGCGCGTGCGGCCCGACGTCGCCGGTGACATCGGCCCAGGGGTCGCCGAGCTCGGCGCGCTGCTCCTCGACGTAGCGCACGCCCTCCTCGGAGAGCTTCGCGGTCTTGCGGCCCGCGACCTTCTCGATGACGATCAGCCCCTCGTCCTCGAGCTGCGCCAGCGCCGGGTAGATCGAGCCGGGGCTCGGCCGCCAGACGTCCTCGCTGCGCTCGCGGATCCGCTGGATCAGCTCGTAGCCGTGCATGGGCCGCTCGGTAAGCAGCAGCAGCACCGCGGCGCGCACGTCACCGCGCCTGCCCCGCCCGCCGCGCCCGCGGCCGCGACCGAAGCCGGGGCCGAAACCGCCGGGGCCGCCGGGGCCGCCGGGGCCGAAGCCGGGGCCGAACTCCGGCCCGGGGCCGAAGCCGTGCCTGCCGCCGCGGCGGAAGTGTCCGCGGCCCCGCTCGAACGGGGGACGCGGACCGAATTCACCGTGTCGTGGGTGTTCCATGATTGCCTCCTCGGGCTCTCGTGTTCGTTTCGCAGTATCGACGATATATCGACAATAGATCGAACGCAAGGAAGCCGCGTTTGTTCCCGGCGGGTGCACGGCGCGTGGGCGGCGGGTCAGCCGATGTCGACGGGGTCGATCTGCACGCGGAGCGGGGCGTCGGAGCGATGGGTGCTGCGCACCGCCTGGGCGGCGGTGAGCGCTCGGGCGAGCTCGGCGCCGCCCGCGCGCGGGACGCGGAGCAGGATCCGCTCGATCGGCTCGGCGCTCCCCGCCGCCGACGGCGGTCGGGCGCCCTCCGGCAGCGGGACCGGGCCGAGCACCTGCACACCGTCGGGAAGCGCTGTGGCGGCGAGCAATTCGGCGACCGACCCGGTGGTGCCGTCGACCGCGGCGAGCCGGACGGCGGGCGGGAAGCCGACCTCGGCGCGCGCCGCGAGCTCGGCGCGGGCGTGCCCGACCGGGTCCCAGCGCACCAGCGCCTGCACCGTCGGCACCGCGGGGTCGGCCATCACGATCACCCGGCCGTGCGGGCGGACCAGCGCCGCCGCGGCGGTCCAGCGGCGCAGCGTGTCCTCGGTGGCGCGCAGGTCGGCGCGGGTGAGCAGGGCCCAGCCGTCGAGCAGCAGCCCGACGCCGTAGCCGCCGCGCACCCGCGGCTCGGCGCCGACCGTGGCGACCACGACCTGCGGCCCCGGCTCGACGGTGTCGAGCACCGCGCCGCCGCCGGAGCCGCGGATCGGCACCTTCGGAAAGGCGCGGCCCAGCTCCTCGGCGGTGCGCGCGGCGCCGATCACCACGGCGCGCAGCGCGCGGGCGGCGCAGGCCGGGCAGCGGAACGCCGCCTCGGTCGTGCCGCACCAGCGGCAGGCCGGGCTGTGCGCGCCGTCGCCCGCGTGCTCGGGGAGCGCGAGCGGGCCGTTGCAGCGGCGGCAGCGGGCCGGGGCGCGGCAGCGGGCACAGGCCAGCGCCGGGACGTAGCCGCGGCGCGGAACCTGCACCAGCACCGGCGCGCCCTCCTTCAGGGCGGCGCGGGCCGCGGCGAAGGCGACGCCGGGGATGCGAACGGCCCTGGCGACCGGGTCGCGCTCCAGGGCGATGTCGCTGTCGCCGGGGGCGCTGATGTGCGGGGTGTGCTCGCGGACGACGGCGCGGTCGGCGAGCAGGTCGTGGGCCCAGCCGGAGTCGACGGCGGCCTGGATCTCCGCGGTGCGGGCGAAGCCCGCGGCGACGAAGGCGGCGCCGGTCTCGTGCGCCCGCAGCATGGCGACCTCGCGGGCGTGCGGGTACGGGGCGCGGGGTTCGGCGAAGCTGTCGTCGCCGTCGTCCCAGAGGGCGATCAGCCCCAGGTCGCGGACCGGGGCGAAGACTGCGCTGCGGGTACCGACCACGACTGTCGCGGTGCCGCGCAGCGCCGCGAGCCAGCGGCGGTACCGGGCGGACGGGCCGAGCCCGGCGGCCAGGCCGACCACCCGGTCGCCGAGCAGGGTGGTGCATTCGGCCAGGACGCGGTCGAGGTCGCGCTGGTCGGGGACGAGGAGGAGCGTCCCGCGGCCCGCGGCGTCGGTGAGCGCCGCCAGTTCGGCGAGGCGGCGGGGCCAGTCCTCGCCAGGGAGGGCCTGCCAGGCGGCGCGCGGGTTGCGCGGGGCGCGCAGCGCGGTCAGGAACGCGGGGCCGTGGGTGTAGCGGGACCACGCCGTTTCGTCGACCGACGGTTCCGCGGCGGCCACCCCGGTGGGAGCGCGGTCCACCTCGCCCGGTGCCCGCTCGGCTGATTGCGCGGTCAGTGCCGAATCCTGCGGGTGCGCAGTCGAATCGATGGGATTCGCCGGCGGCGCGGCCGATTCGCCCGCTTTCGCGGATGCCGGTTTGCCCTCCGCGCGGGCGTGCCTGGGCGGGATGGCGAGGCGGAGGACATCCGCGCGGGTGCCCGCGTAGCGCGCGGCGACGGCGCGGACCAAACGTTCGATTTCGGGGGTGAGCACCCGCTCGGGGGAGACGACGCGCTCCAGCGGGCGCAGGGTCCCCTCGTGCTCGCTGCGGTCGAGGCGGGCCAGCAGGTAACCGTCGACGAGCCTGCCCGCGAAGCGGACGCGCACCCGGACGCCGGGCTGCGCCACGGCGTCGTACTCCGGCGGAATCAGGTAATCGAAGTCGCGGTCGAGGTGCGCGGGGGTGAGCAGGGGCAGCACCCGCGCGACCGCGGGGGGACCGGAGTGGTCCGGCCGCGGACCGTCCGCCGTGCCGGCGGCACGGTCCGCGTCGGGTTCGTCCACTCCGGCTCGGCGGGCTACAGCCCGGCGGCGGCGCGCAGCTTGTCCGCGCGGTCGGTGTGCTCCCAGGGCAGGTCGATGTCGGTGCGGCCGAAGTGGCCGTACGCGGCGGTCTGCGCGTAGATCGGGCGCAGCAGGTCCAGGTCGCGGATGATGGCGCCGGGACGCAGGTCGAAGGTCTCGGTGATGGCCGCGGCGATCTTCGCCGGGTCGGTCTTCTCGGTGCCGAAGGTCTCCACGAAGAGCCCGACCGGCGCCGCCTTGCCGATGGCGTACGCCACCTGCACCTCGACCTTGTCGGCGAGCCCCGCCGCGACCACGTTCTTGGCCACCCAGCGCATGGCGTACGCGGCCGAGCGGTCCACCTTCGACGGGTCCTTGCCGGAGAAGGCGCCGCCGCCGTGCCTGGCGAAGCCGCCGTAGGTGTCGACGATGATCTTGCGGCCGGTCAGCCCGGCGTCGCCCATGGGGCCGCCGAGCACGAAGCGGCCGGTGGGGTTGACCAGCAGCCGGACGTTCGAGATGTCCAGGGTGGGCAGCGCCAGGTCGGCGAGCACGGTGTCGACGACCTTCTCCCTGATGTCCGGCGCGAGCAGGTTGTCCAGGTCGATGTCGGCGGCGTGCTGGGTGGAGACCACCACGGTGTCCAGCCGGACCGCGCGGTCGCCCTCGTACTCGATGGTGACCTGGGTCTTGCCGTCCGGGCGCAGGTAGGGCAGCACGCCGGTCTTGCGGACCTCGGTGAGCCTGCGGGAGAGCCGGTGCGCCAGCGCGATCGGCAGCGGGAGCAGCTCGGGGGTGTCGGTGTTGGCGTAGCCGAACATCAGCCCCTGGTCGCCCGCGCCCTGCCTGGCGATCTCGTCCTCGGTGGTCTCGCCGCCGCCGGTGCGCACCTCGTGCGAGGTGTCGACGCCCTGCGCGATCTCCGGCGACTGCGCGCCGATGGCGATGTTCACGCCGCACGAGTTGCCGTCGAAACCCTTTGCGGAGGAGTCGTACCCGATCTCCAGGACCTTCTCCCGGACGATCTTCGGGATGTCCGCGTACGCGGAGGTGGTGACCTCACCGGCCACGTGCACCTGGCCGGTGGTGACCAGGGTCTCCACCGCGACCCGGCTGCGCGGATCCTCGGTCAGCAGCGCGTCGAGGATGGAATCGCTGATGGCGTCACAGATCTTGTCCGGATGACCCTCGGTGACGGACTCACTGGTGAACAGGCGGCTGCCAGACGTCGGCACAGTTGTTCCCTTCCCCTCACGGGTTGCTCGGTCGGTCTGCGACAGTAGCGGTGTCCCGCGCCCGCGCAAGCCTTCTACTCAGACTATTCCAAAGGGGTGACACCGCGAGGACGCCAGGGCCCGCTCCGGCACCCCTCCGCCGAGGGCGGGCGCGGCCCGGAAAGTTACCCGGAATTCCGTCGCCGCACCCGCGGTCGTTCCGGCGCGGGGTTCAGCGCAGCAGCGGGCCGAGCGCGTCCAGCACCCGGCTGGCCAGCAGCGCCTTGGAGCCGTGGTCCAGCGACTGCTCGGTACCGTCGGCGCCGAGCAGCCAGCCGTCGTTGGTGTCGACCTCGAAGGCCTTACCCTCGCCGACGGCGTTCACAACAAGAAGATCGCAGCCCTTGCGCGCGAGCTTGGCGCGGGCGTGGGTGAGGACGTCGCCGTGCTCGTCGCCGGTCTCGGCGGCGAAGCCGACGATCACGGTGCCGGGCAGCTGGCCGTCGCGGCGGGACTGCACCAGCCCGGCCAGGATGTCCTCGTTCTTGGTCAGCGGGATGACGTCCGGCTCGCCCGCGCCCTTCTTGATCTTCGCGGTGGCGACGCTGGTGGGCCGGAAGTCGGCGACCGCGGCGGCCATGACCACCGCGTCGGCGCCGACCGAGTGCTTCTCCACGGCGGTCTTCAGCTGGTCGGCGGTGGTGATGTGCACCAGCTCGACGGCGGCGGGCGGGGCCATCTCGATGGTGTTGCCCGCGATCAGCGTGACCTGCGCGCCGCGCTGCGCGGCGACCCTGGCCAGCGCGTAGCCCTGCTTGCCCGAGCTGCGGTTGCCGAGGAAGCGGACCGGGTCCAGCGGCTCCCTGGTGCCGCCCGCCGTGATCACCAGGCGGCGGCCCTCCAGGTCGCGCGGGACGGCGTCGGTGCGCTCCAGCAGCAGCGTGGCGAGGCCGAAGATCTCCTCCGGCTCGGGCAGCCTGCCCGGGCCGGTGTCGGTGCCGGTGAGCCGACCGGCGGCGGGCTCCATCACGACGGCGCCGCGGCTGCGCAGCGTCTCCACGTTCGCGACGGTGGCCGGGTGCTGCCACATCTCGGTGTGCATGGCCGGGGCGAACAGCACCGGACATCGGGCGGTGAGCAGGGTCGCGGTGAGTAGGTCGTCGGCGCGGCCCGAGGCGGTGCGCGCCATCAGGTCGGCGGTGGCGGGAGCGATCACCACCAGCTCGGCCTCCTGGCCGAGCCGCACGTGCGGCACCTCGGGCACGTCGGCGAAGACCCCGGTGTGCACCGGGTTCCCGGACAGCGCCTCGAAGGTGGCCTTCCCGACGAACTGCAGCGCCGACTCGGTGGGGATGACCCGCACCGAGTGGCCGGTCTCGGTGAACCGCCGGACGAGGGCGCAGGCCTTGTAGGCCGCGATTCCCCCGCCGACGCCGACGACGATCCGCATGGTTACTCCGCTCCCGCCGGGTTCACTCGCCTTCGGAGTGCTCGAGCAGGTCCGAGTGGATCTCGCGCATGGCCACGGAGAGCGGCTTCTCCTGCAGGCCGGGCTCGACCAGCGGGCCGACGTACTCCAGGATGCCGTCGCCGAGCTGGTTGTAGTAGTCGTTGATCTGACGCGCGCGCTTCGCCGCGTAGATGACCAGCGCGTACTTCGACGAGGTGCGCTCGAGCAGCTCGTCGATGGGCGGGTTGGTCAGCCCGACGGGGGTGTCGTAGGCGGGCGCGGCGATGGTGTCGGTCACTGGCGGAGACTCCTGCGTTCTCGGTGGGCGGCGGCGTCCTGCTCGCGAGAGCCGGACGGGGTGAGCGGCGGGTCGGCGGGCCACCGGGGTTCTCGCGCCGTACGGCGCGAGAACCGGGTCACCGACCGGCTCGGGTCACGAGCTGGAATTCGTGCTGACGAACAACGATACCAACTGCTCACAGGCGCTGGTCAGGTCGTCGTTGACGATCACGATGTCGAACTCGTCACAAGCGGCGAGTTCGATCCGCGCGGTCTCGAGCCTGCGCTCGATCACCTCGGGGGATTCCGTTCCGCGCGACCGCAGCCGGGAGACGAGTACGTCCCAGCTCGGCGGGGCGAGGAAGACCAGCAGTGCGTCCGGAATGGCCCGGCGCACCGAGCGGGCGCCCGCCAGGTCGACCTCGACCAGGACCGGGTGGCCTGCGGCCAGTGCGTCCCGCACCGGTCCGGCCGGGGTGCCCGAACGTTGGAGCCCGCCGTGGATGTCCGCCCACTCCAGGAGGTCGCCCGCCGCGATCATCGCGTCGAACTGCTCCCTGGCGACGAACCGGTAGTCGCGTCCGTCGACCTCGCCGGGCCGGGGGGCCCGGGTCGTCGCCGAGACGCTGAACACCAGCTCCGGCAGCTGCTCCCGCACGCACCGTACGACCGTCGACTTCCCGACGGCCGAGGGGCCGACCAGTACTACCAGTCGACCCTTCCGCGTGTGTTCGACCACCCTCGTCGTCAGGCGTCGAAGTCGAAGCGAGCGAGCAGCGCCTTGCGCTGCCGGTCGCCGAGACCCCGGAGCCTGCGGGTGGGGGCGATCTCCAGCTCGCTCATGATCTCCGCCGCCTTGACCTTGCCCACCTTGGGCAGGGCCTCCAGCAGCGCCGACACCTTCATCTTGCCGAGAATCTCGTCGTTCTCGGCGTCCGCGAGGACCTTCTTCAGGTCGGTCCCACCACGCTTCAGGCGCTCCTTGAGCTCGGCCCGAGCCTTGCGAGCGGCAGCCGCCTTCTCCAGAGCAGCGGCGCGCTGCTCATCGGTCAGCTGGGGAAGGGCCACGGTTCCTCCGTCTCATCGTTCATTGCAACAACGACTGCCGGTAACCCGACAGTCCCAGCGACCGTACCCACGACGCCCGCCGATTGCGAACCCGCCCCCCAGGTCAGCGCATGATTCCGCGGCTCCGCAAATGAACGCGGGAGAGTTCCGCGCGCTGCTCACCGAGGGTACGCCGCCACCGCCGTGACCTCGCCGAACCCGCGCCGACCTGGGGTTTTGATGCGCTGTCCGGAATTTGCGTGGAAGTAGCGACGCCTGGGGCGCGAGTGGTGTCGGCGGGCACCCGCGCGACCTGCAATTTTCTCGAAAATTTCGGCGTGTCCAGCAAAGACCCTCGGCGTGTCGCGGGAATTTTCGCGCGCCGGAACGCGCGTCCGGCTCCGGAAAAGGCGCTGCCCGAGCGCGGAGAGATCCACGCTCGGGCAGCGAGAGGAGGGGTACCGAACCGGGTCAGCCGAGGAAGGCGAAGGCCTCCTGCAACTCGCCCAGGCGGGTGCGCAGCGCCTGCGGCGACGGCCCCGCGCGCAGCAGCTCGCGGGAGACCGCGGGGACCACCGCGGGCAGCACGGCGGCGGGCAGCAGCGCCCGCACCGACTCCGGGCCGCCGCCCTGCGCGCCGATGCCCGGCATCAGGATCGGGCCGTTCAGCGCGGTCAGGTCGGGCGCCCGGTCCAGCGTGGCGCCGACCACGACGCCGACCGACCCCGCCGCGGCGCCCGCATTGCGCGCCGCCGCCTCGTCCACCACGAGCTGCGCGACCGCCCGCTCCCCCGCCACCGCCTGCTGCACCTGCGGCCCCTCCGGGTTGGAGGTGGCGGCCAGCACGAAGACCCCGCGGCCGTGCTTCGCCGCCAGGTCGAGCGCGGGCTCCAGCGAGCCGAAGCCGAGGTAGGGCGAGACGGTCACCGCGTCGCTGCCGAGCGGGCCGTCGGCCAGCCAGGCGTGCGCGTAGGCGTCCATGGTGGAGCCGATGTCGCCGCGCTTGGCGTCGGCGAGCACCAGCGTGCCCGCGGCGCCGAGCTCGGCGATCGCCCGCTCCAGCACCGCCAGCCCGGCCGAGCCGTAGGTCTCGAAGAAGGCGACCTGCGGCTTCACCAGCGCGACGGCGCCGCGGTACGCCTCCACGCAGATCTCGGTGAAGGCGGCGAGCCCGGCCGGGTCCGGGGTCAGCCCCCACTCCCGGAGCAGCCCGGGGTGCGGGTCGATGCCCGCGCAGACCGAGCCGTGCGCGCGCGTGGCCTGCCGGAGCCGTTCGCCGAACGGCGTCATCCGCGCAGCACCGAGTGCAGCTCCTGCAGCGAGCGCACCCCGATGCCGCCGTTGATGGCGGCCTCGATGCCCTGCACCGCGGCGGCGGCGCCCTGCACGGTGGTGATGCACGGGATGTTCACCCCGACCGCCGCGCTGCGGATCTCGTAGCCGTCCACGCGCGGCCCCGAGTTGCCGTACGGGGTGTTGAACACCATGTCGACCTCCCCCGCCCGGATCAGGTCGACGATCGACGGCCCGTCCGCCTCGGTGGCCTCCTCCGAGTGCTTGCGCACCTGGTCGCAGGGGATCCCGTTGCGGCGCAGCATCTCCGCGGTGCCCTCGGTGGCCAGGATGCGGAAGTTCAGGTCGTGCAGCCGCTTGACCGGGAAGACCATGGCCCGCTTGTCCCGGTTGGCGATGGAGACGAAGACCGTGCCCGCGGTGGGCAGCGAGCCGTAGGCGGCGGCCTGGCTCTTGGCGAAGGCGGTGCCGAAGTCGGCGTCGATCCCCATCACCTCGCCGGTGGACTTCATCTCCGGCGAGAGCAGGGAGTCCACCCCGGTGCCGTCGGCGCGGCGGAACCGGTTGAAGGGCAGCACCGCCTCCTTGACCGCGACCGGCGCGTCCAGCGGGACGTGCCCGCCGTCGCCATCGGGGGGCAGCATGCCCTCCTTGCGCAGCCCGGCGATGGTGGCGCCCATGGTGATCCTGGCCGCCGCCTTGGCCAGCGGCACCGCGGTGGCCTTGGAGACGAACGGCACCGTGCGGCTGGCGCGCGGGTTGGCCTCCAGCACGTAGAGCACGTCGTCCTTGAGCGCGTACTGCACGTTCAGCAGGCCGCGCACGCCGATGCCCTTGGCCAGCGCGATCGTCGAGCGCCGCACCGCCTCGATGTCGCTGCGGCCCAGCGTGATCGGGGGCAGCGCGCAGGCAGAGTCGCCGGAGTGGATACCGGCCTCCTCGATGTGCTCCATGACGCCGCCGAGGTAGACCTCCTCGCCGTCGCAGAGCGCGTCCACGTCGATCTCGATGGCGTCCTCGAGGAAGCGGTCCACCAGCACCGGGTGGTCCGGGTTCAGCTCGGTGGCGCGGGAGATGTACCCCTCCAGCGACTGCTCGTCGTAGACGATCTCCATGCCGCGCCCGCCGAGCACGTAGGAGGGGCGGACCAGCACCGGGTAGCCGATCCCGGCGGCGATCCGCTTGGCCTGCTCGACGGTGGTGGCGGTGCCGTACTTCGGCGCGGGCAGCCCGGCCGCGACCAGCACGTCGCCGAACTCGCCGCGGTCCTCGGCCAGGTCGATGGCGGCGGCGCTGGTGCCGACCACCGGCACGCCCGCGTCGGTGAGGCGCTGCGCCAGCCCGAGCGGGGTCTGCCCGCCGAGCTGCACGATCACCCCGGCCACGGTGCCGGACTCGGACTCGGAGGCGTACACCTCGAGCACGTCCTCGAAGGTGAGCGGCTCGAAGTAGAGCCGGTCGGCGGTGTCGTAGTCGGTGGAGACGGTCTCCGGGTTGCAGTTGACCATCACCGTCTCGTACCCGGCGGCCGAGAGCGTCTGCGCGGCGTGCACGCAGGAGTAGTCGAACTCGATGCCCTGGCCGATCCGGTTCGGGCCGGAGCCGAGGATGATGACCTTCTCCCGCTCGCGCTGCGGCGCCACCTCGGACTCCGCGGCGGGGTCGAGCTCGTAGGCGGAGTAGTGGTACGGCGTCTTCGCCTCGAACTCGGCGGCGCAGGTGTCGACGGTCTTGAAGACCGGGCGCACCCCGAGCCGGTGCCGCAGCACCCTGACCCCGGTCTCGCCCGCCAACTCGGGGCGGAGCGCGGCGAGCTGCCGGTCGGAGAGGCCGTGGTGCTTGGCCCGGCGCAGCAGCGGCTCGTCCAGGACGGGAGCCGCGAGCAGCTCGGCGCGCAGCTCGACCAGCCCGGCGACCTCGGCGACGAACCACGGGTCGATCCCGGAGGCCGCGGCCACCTCCTCGATGCTCGCGCCGTACCGCAGCGCCCGCTCGACCTGGTAGATCCGGCCCTCGGTCGGCACCCGGAGGTCGGCCAGGATCTCCTCGATCGCCGCCCGCGCGTCGTCGCCGGTGGGGGCCCAGCGGCCGTCCTCGGTGGTCCAGAAGCCGGCGGCCTTGGTCTCCAGCGAGCGCAGCACCTTGCCGAGCGCCTCGGTGAAATTGCGGCCGAGCGACATGGCCTCGCCCACCGACTTCATGGTGGTGGTGAGCGTGGCGTCGGCGCCGGGGAACTTCTCGAAGGCGAAGCGCGGCGCCTTGACCACCACGTAGTCCAGGGTCGGCTCGAAGCAGGCGGGGGTCTCGCCGGTGATGTCGTTGACGATCTCGTCCAGCGTGTAGCCGATGGCCAGCTTGGCGGCGATCTTGGCGATCGGGAAGCCGGTGGCCTTGGAGGCCAGAGCCGAGGAGCGCGAGACCCGCGGGTTCATCTCGATCACGATGAGCCTGCCGTCGGCCGGGTTCACCGCGAACTGGATATTGCAGCCGCCGGTGTCGACGCCGACCTCGCGCAGGATGGCGATGCCGAGGTCGCGCAGCTTCTGGTACTCGCGGTCGGTGAGCGTCATGGCCGGGGCGACGGTCATGGAGTCGCCGGTGTGCACGCCCATCGGGTCGACGTTCTCGATCGAGCAGACCACCACGACGTTGTCGCGGCCGTCGCGCATGAGCTCGAGCTCGTACTCCTTCCAGCCGAGGATCGACTCCTCGATCAGGACGTTCGCGGTCGGCGATGCGGCGAGCCCGCCACCGGCGATGCGATCCAGGTCGGTGTGGTCGTAGGCCATGCCGGAGCCGAGCCCGCCCATGGTGAACGACGGCCGCACCACGACCGGGAAGCCCAGCTCGGCGACGGTGTCGCGGACCTCGTCCATGGTGAAGCAGACCCGGGAGCGGGCGCTCTCGCCGCCCACCTTCGCGACGATGTCCTTGAACTTCTGCCGGTCCTCACCGCGCTGGATGGCGTCGAAGTCGGCGCCGATCAGCTCGACGTCGTACTTCTCCAGCACCCCGCGCTCGTGCAGCGCGACCGCGGTGTTCAGCGCGGTCTGCCCGCCCAGGGTGGCCAGGATGGCGTCCGGGCGCTCCTTGGCGATGACCTTCTCGACGAACTCGGGGGTGATCGGCTCCACGTAGGTGGAGTCGGCGAACTCGGGGTCGGTCATGATGGTCGCCGGGTTGGAGTTCACCAGCGACACGCGCAGCCCCTCGGCGCGCAGCACCCGGCAGGCCTGGGTGCCGGAGTAGTCGAACTCGCAGGCCTGGCCGATGACGATCGGGCCGGAGCCGATGACCAGGATGTGGCGCAGATCCTCGCGACGAGGCATCTCAGGCTCCTTCCAGGAGACCGCTGAAGCGATCGAAGAGGTACGCGGCGTCGTGCGGGCCCGCGGCGGCCTCGGGGTGGTACTGCACCGAGAAGGCGCGGCCGTCGAGCAGCCGCACGCCCTCGACGGTCTCGTCGTTGGCGCACACGTGGCTGATCTGCGCCCGGCCGAAGGGGGTGTCGAACACCTCGCCGCGCTCGCCCTCCAGCGCGAACCCGTGGTTCTGCGCGGTGATCGAGATGCGGCCGGTCTCGTGCTCGACCACCGGGATGTTGATGCCGCGGTGTCCGAACTTCATCTTGTAGGTGCCGCGGCCGAGCGCCCGGCCCAGGATCTGGTTGCCGAAGCAGATGCCGAAGAGCGGCAGCCCGCGCTCCAGCACACCACGGGTAAGCGCGACCGCGCCGTCCTGGGTGGCCGGGTCGCCGGGGCCGTTGGAGAGGAAGACCCCGTCCGGGCTCAGCTCCAGGATGCGCTCCAGCGAGGTGGTCGCCGGGACCACGTGCACCCGGATGCCGCGCTCGGCGAACATCCGCGGGGTGTTGGTCTTGATGCCGAGGTCGACCGCGACCACGGTGTGCTTGTGCCCGCCCGCGGGCTCGATGGTGTAGACGGCGTCGGTGCTCACCTCGTCGGCCAGGTCGGCGCCGAGCATCGAGCCCTGGCCGGTGACCCTGGCCACCAGCTCGTCGGCCGCCGCCAGGGCGGGGCCGGAGAAGATCCCCGCCTTCATCGAGCCGCGGGTGCGCAGGTGCCTGACCAGCGCGCGGGTGTCGATGCCCGCGATGCCGACCACGCCCTGCTCGTTCAGCGCGTCCGGGAGCGTGGTGGTGGCGCGCCAGTTGGAGGCGCGGCGCGCGGGGTCGCGCACGGCGTAGCCCGCGACCCAGATCTTGCCGGACTCGTCGTCCTCGTCGTTCCAGCCGGTGTTGCCGATCTGCGGCGCGGTCGCCACCACGATCTGGCGGTGGTAGCTGGGGTCGGTGAGGGTCTCCTGGTACCCGGTCATGGCGGTGCAGAAGACCGCCTCGCCGAGCGTCTGGCCGACGGCGCCGTAGGCGGTGCCGCGGAAGATGCGGCCGTCCTCCAGCACCAGCGCCGCTTGCTGTCCTGTCATCCCTCGTCGTCTCCTGTCGTCGGCCGGGACGGGGCTGCCGTCCAGGCCGGATACACGGTCTTGTCGTCGCCGCGGAACCCGGTGTCGATCTCGGTGCCGGTCGGCAGCGTCCAGCGCACGACCAGCACCCCGCCCTCGGTCATCACCTTGCCCGCGTGGCCGCGCTCGGTGCGCACCACGCTGATCGATTCCTGCGGCATCCAGATGGCGGGCGCGCCCGCGCGCTCGAGCAGGATGCCGTGCTCGAAGCGGGTGAGCTCCGCAGTGGCCCGGAAGCCGAGATCGCCGACGGCGATCCGGTCCTGCCAGCTGGGCGCGATGGTGCTGCCCAGGTAGAGCCCGGTGGTCGGCTCCAGCAGCTGGGCGCCGAGCTCGGCCGGGACCGGGGGCAGCTCGCCGATCCGCTCGGCCTGCCGCTTCGCCCGGTTCTGCCAGCCGCGGTACATCAGGTACAGCCCGAGCAGGAAGCAGAGCAGCAGCCCGACGACCCAGAGTATGCGTTCCATCAGAAGCCTCCCGCGCGCACCGCGACCGCGCCGTCGCGGGCGGTGATCCGGCCGCGCAGCACGGTGGCGGTCACCCGCGCGCGGAACGTCATGTTCTCGAACGGGGTGTTGTGCGCGATGCTGGCGAGCTCGTCCCCGCGCACGGTCCACTCGGCGTCCGGGTCGACCAGCGTCAGGTTGGCCGGCTCGCCGACGGCGATCGGGCGGCCCTGGTCGTCCAGCCCGACGATCTTCGCCGGGTTCTCGCTCAGCACCCGCGCCACCCCGCGCCAGTCCAGCAGCCCGGGGGCCACCATGGTCTGCGCGACGATGGCGAGCGCGGTCTCCAGCCCCAGCATGCCGGGGCGGGCGGCCGCGAACTCGCAGCACTTGTCCTGCTCCGCGTGCGGCGCGTGGTCGGTGGCGACGCAGTCCAGCACGCCGTCGGCGAGCGCCTGCCGCAGCGCGGCGGCGTCCGACGCCTCGCGCAGCGGCGGGTTCACCTTGTTCACCGCGTCGTAGGTCGCCAGCCGGGAGTCGTCGAGCAGCAGGTGGTGCGGGGTGACCTCGGCGGTGATCGCGATCCCTTGCGCCTTGGCCCATTTCAACAGCTCGACGGTGCCCGCGGTGGAGGCGTGGCAGATGTGCACGCGGGCGCCGGCGTCCCTGGCGAGCAGGGCGTCGCGGGCCACGATCGACTCCTCGGCGGCGCGCGGCCAGCCGGCCAGGCCGAGCCGGGCCGCGTTCGGGCCCTCGTGCGCGACCGCGCCGACGGTGAGCCGCGGCTCCTCCGCGTGCTGCGCGATGAGCACGCCGAGCGAGTTGGCGTACTCCAGCGCGCGGCGCATGAGCAGCGGGTCGGCGACGCAGTGGCCATCGTCGGAGAAGACCCTGACCCCGGCCTCGCCCGCCGCCATGGTGCCCATCTCGGCGAGCCGCTCGCCCTTCAGCCCCACGGTGACCGCGCCGACCGGGTGCACGTCGACCAGCCCGACCTCACGGCCGCGCCGGAAGACGTGGTCGGTGACGACCACCGAGTCGGCCACCGGGTCGGTGTTGGCCATGGCGAAGACCGCCGTGTAGCCGCCGAGCGCCGCCGCGGCGGAGCCGGTCTCGATGGTCTCGGTGTCCTCGCGGCCGGGTTCGCGCAGGTGCGTGTGCAGGTCGACGAAGCCGGGGAGCAGCACCTGGCCGTGTGCGGCCAGGATCTCGGCGTCGCCCGCCTCCAGGTCGACGCCGATCTCCCGGATCTCGCCGTCCACGATCAGCACATCGACCGGCTCGCCCTCGCCGTACAGCAGCGCCCCGTGAATCAGCAGCCCGCTCATACTGTGCACATCCGGCGCGAGCGCGGGCCCTCCGTGGCTACGCTCCGCTCCCGCCTCCGGGCCTGACGCGCTCACGCCGAGACCGCCTCGTGGGTGCCGACCAGCAGCCGGAACAACACCGCCATCCGCATGTGCACTCCGTTCGTCACCTGTTGCAGAATCGCGGCCTGATTCGAGTCGGCCACCGGGGAGGCGATCTCCATGCCGCGCAGCATGGGCCCCGGGTGCAGCACCACCGCGGCCTCGTCGAGCAGCGCCAGCCTGCGCTCGGAGAGGCCGTACCGGACCGCGTACTCGCGCGCCGACGGGAAGAACCCGCCGTTCATCCGCTCCGCCTGCACCCGCAGCATGAGCACCGCGTCGGCGCCGGGCAGCTCGGCGTCGAGCGCGTGCGAGACCCGCGCGGGCCAGGACTCCACCCCGACCGGGAGCAGCGTGCGCGGCGCCACCAGCACCACCTCGGCGCCGAGCGTGTGCAGCAGCAGCACGTTCGAGCGGGCCACCCGGCTGTGCAGGATGTCGCCGACGATCAGCACCCGCCTGCCCTCGATGTCGCCGAGCCGCTGCCGCAGGGTGAGCGCGTCCAGCAGCGCCTGGGTCGGGTGCTGGTGGGTGCCGTCACCGGCGTTCACCACCGCCGGGCCGCCCGGCCTGCCCTCGGCCACCGCCCAGGCGTCCAGCCAGCGCGCGATCTGGTGCGCGGCGCCGGAGGCCGGGTGCCGGACGACCAGCGCGTCCGCGCCCGCCGCGTGCAGGGTGAGCGCGGTGTCGCGCAGCGACTCGCCCTTGGCGACCGAGGAGCTGCTCGCGCTGACATTGATCACGTCGGCGCTCATCCACTTGCCCGCGACCTCGAAGGAGACCCTGGTGCGGGTGGAGTTCTCGTAGAACACCGTCATCACGGTGCGGCCGCGCAGCGTCGGCAGCTTGCGCACCTCCCGGCCGAGCAGCGCCTGCTCGAACCGCTCGGCCTCGTCGAGCAGCTCGGTCGCGGCCGCCCGGTCCAGGTCGGCGACCGTCAGCAGGTGTCGCATCAGGCCTCCTCCTCGTGGTGCAGGTAGACGCCGTCGCGGGCGTCGTGTTCGGTGAGCAGCACCGAGATGTCCTCCGCGCGGTTGGTCGGGACGTTCTTGCCCACGTAGTCGGCGCGGATCGGCAGCTCCCGGTGGCCGCGGTCGATCAGCACCGCGAGCTGCACGGCGCGCGGGCGGCCGAGGTCGCGCAGCCCGTCCAGCGCGGAGCGCACGGTGCGGCCGGAGAACAGCACGTCGTCGACGAGCACGACCAGGGTGTCGTCGATGCCGCCGTCCGGCACCGAGGTGCGCTCCAGCGGCCGGTGCGGCCGGGAGCGCAGGTCGTCCCGGTAGAGCGTGATGTCGAGCGAGCCGAGCGCGGGGCGGACGCCGGTGAACTCCTCGATCCGATCGGTGAGCCGGGCCGCGAGCGTGGTGCCGCGGGTCGGGATGCCGATCAGGACCACGCGCGGGGCATCCGGCTCGCCGGAGTCCAGCGCGGTCTTCTCGATGATCTGGTGCGCCATGCGGGCGACGGTGCGCCCCACATCGGCGGCCGAGAGCAGCTCGCGAGCGCCTGCGAGCCAGTCGGCGGAGTGCCGCTCGGACGTCTCCCCGCGCGTGTCGTCGGGCACGGCCATGCCGACCTCCTTCCCCGCCTCGCCGGACGGTCCGTTAAAGGATGTCTTACCGGGAAAGCAGCCTAGCAGCGCCGCGAAGGTGCCCTTCACCAGCGGTATCGCGATGTGAGGTCGGCCACGCCGCGCGCCGTCCTAGCACAGGTGTTCGAATAGCTGTAGAGTCGCCCGCATGCACGCCTGGCAGGGTTCGCTCTTCGACCAGTCGCCCGCCGCCGGGCTCGGTGAGCTGACCGCGCTGCACCGCACCGAGCTGGGGCAGGGCGCCTGGGTCGACCTGCTCCCGGGGTGGCTCTCCGGCGGCGCGGCGCTGTTCGACCGGCTGGCGGCCGAGGTGCCGTGGCAGGCCGAGCGCCGCCCGATGTACGACCGGGTGGTGGATGTGCCGCGGCTGCTCTGTTTCTACGGCGAGCGGGATCCGCTCCCCGACCCGATCCTGGCCGCCGCCCGGTCCGCGCTGTCGGCGCACTACGGCCCCGAGCTCGGTGAGCCGTTCCGCACCGCCGGGCTCTGCTGGTACCGCGACGGCCGGGACAGCGTGGCCTGGCACGGCGACACCATCGGGCGCGGCGCCACGCACGACACCATGGTCGCCATCGTCTCGCTCGGCGCGCCGCGCGCCCTGCTGCTGCGCCCGCGCGGCGGCGGCGCGAGCCTCCGCTACCAGGTCGGCCACGGCGACCTGCTGGTGATGGGCGGCTCCTGCCAGCGCACCTGGGAGCACGCGGTGCCGAAGACCAGGCGCCCGGCCGGGCCGCGGATCAGCGTGCAGTTCCGGCCGCGCGGGGTGCGCTGACCGGCGCTCGCTCGGCCGCACCCTGCCCGCCGGGATAGATTGCTCGCATGGGCACACCGGAGGCGGGGGTACTCGCCGTGATGCCGCTGCACACGATCAGCGATGTCTACGGCGAGGCGGGGCTCCGCGAGCGGCTGCTCGGCGAGGTGGCGGAGCTACCGGGGCGGGAGCGCGTGCTGGCCGCGCTCGACCTCGCCGCCGAGCTGCACCGCGACGACCGGTACGGCCGCGAGCCGTACCTGAGCCACCTGCTGCGGGTCGCGATCCGGATCGTCAGCCACTACGAGGTGCGCGACGCCACCCCGGTGATCGCCGGGCTGCTGCACGACTCGGTCGAGGATCACGCGCCGGAACTGGCCGCGCTGCACGGGGATGCGAGCCAGGAGCCGCGCGCCGCCGCGCTCGCGCTGCTCACCGAGCGGTTCGGCGCGGGGGTGGCGGAGATCGTCGCCGCGGTCACCAACCCCGAGCGCGACCCCGCGGACCGGCCCGATGTCGCCGAGCGGCACCGCCGCTACCGCGAGCACATCGCGGCGGGCCTGGACCGCTCGCCCTGGGGCCGGGTGATCAAGCTCTCCGACTTCACCGACAACGGCGTCGGCATCCTCTACGCCACCGGCCCGGCCATGCCCAAGCTGGCCCGCAAGTACGCCCCGCTCACCGATGTCTACCGCGAGCTGGTGCGGCGCGCGGACACCCCGCTCGCCGCGCACGTCAAGGAGCACATCCTGGGCCAGCTCGACCTCGCCGACGAGCGGTTCGCGGCCATCCTCGCCGACGAGCCGAGCTGACCCCTCCGCTCAGCGCCGCAGCACGAAGAAGTACGGCTCCGCCATGTCGCGCATGTCCATGATGCCGAGCAGGGTGTGCTCGTCGACCCGCCGGAAGTGGTCGATGATCGGCAGGTGGTCGTAGACCATGGCGACGCTGACCGCGCCGCGGTACTCGATGTCGCGCAGCCGCGCGGTGTACTTGCGGGTGCGCAGCGCGATCCCGAGCACCGGCAGTGCCCGGTTGATCAGCCGGACCCCGGAGAGCGGCACCTTGTCGGTGAGGGTCAGCGGCACCCGGCGCGGGTCCACCGGGAAGACGGCGCCGGTGGAGTCGGCGAAGAGCAGCGGGTGCACCTGCTCCGGGCCGTCGAACTGCTTGCCGTACCAGCCGGAGGCGACCAGGACACCGGCGAACGGGTGCCCGGTGTCGAGCTCCTCGCCCTGCCAGCGGCCGACCGTGACCTCGTCGGTGCGGGCGGCGGGCAGGCTGTCGAAGAGCGCCCATGCCTGCTCGGGGGTGGCGCCGGACTGCTGCAGCAGCGCCAGCTCGGCCGCCGCGGTGGCAGCGCTGTCGATCGCGACCATGTGGGTGTTCTCTCCTCGTGTCGGGGGCCGTGCAACGATCAGAGTATCTGTCTCTCAGGGTATCGGTCAGAACGGCTCGTCCGGAGCCAGCCTGCGGATCTCCGGCAGCTGCGCGTCCAGCTCGCCGGTCTCGAACCGGGCGGTGCCGACGACGTGCCAGAACTGCCCCGCGGTGTCGCCTGCGATCTTGTACCTGCCGTCCGGCGCCAGCGCCGCCCAGCCCTCGGGCAGGCCGAGCAGCGCCGCCCTGATCCGCGGCGCCGCGGGGTCGGCGAGATCCCAGAGCAGCACCGTCCCGTCGTCACCGCCGCCCGCGAGCAGCTTCCCGGCCGGGTCGAAGGTCACCGACCAGACCCGGCGGCGGTGCCCCTCCAGGGTGTGCAGGTGCCTGCCGGTGGCGATGTCCCAGAGCCGGACCACCAGGTCGTCGCCCGCGGTGGCGAGGATGCCGGTGACCGTGTCCGCGGCGGCGGTCCAGAGCCGGTCGCTGTGCCTGGCCAGCTCGTGCCGGAGCGCGCCGGTGCCGAGGTCCCAGATCCGCGCGGTGGTGTCCCAGGAGGCGCTGATCACCGACTCGCCGTGGAAGGCGACGGCGTACACCCGGTCGGTGTGGCCGCGCAGGGTGCGCAGCAGCTCGCCGGTGTGCACGTCCCACACCCGGACCGCGGAGTCGTCGCAGCCGGTGGCCATGAGCGTCCCGGCGGGGTCGAAGGCGATCGAGCGCACCCGGCCCCGGTGCTCCCGGCAGACCAGGTACTGGGCGCCGGTGGTGCGCCGCCAGAGCACGACGGTGTCGTCGTCGTTGGCGGTGGCCAGCAGCGCGCCGGTCGGGTCGAAGGCGCTGGCCCAGATCGGTGCGGCGTCGACGCCGAGGTGCCGCTCGTAGAGCCCGGTGCCGAGGTCGAGCATGCTCAGCCTGCCGTCGTTGCCGACGGTGGCCAGCGTCTGCGGCCTGCCGGGGACGAACGCGGCGGACTCGTAGGTGACCAGCCGGTCCTCGCTGCCGACCAGCCTGCGCCCGGCACCGCCGGTGACCGGATCCCAGAGCCGGACGCTGCCGTCGTTGGCGCAGGCGGCGAGCATGCTGCTGTCGGCGTTGAAGGCGACGGTGCGGATGCTGCGGCCGTGGCCCGCCAGGGTGTGCCTGCAGTGGCCGGTGGCCGGGTCCCACAGCCGGGTGGTGAACTGGTCGTCGGTGACGGCCAACTGGCCGCCGCCCGGCCGGAAGGCGAAGGGCCACACCGACCCGGTGTGCGCGGTGAGCCGGTGCCTGGTGACCGCGGTGTCGGCGTCGCGGACGCAGACCACGCCCGCGCTGTCGGCGGAGGCGAGCAGGTCACCGGCGTGGTCGAAGCCGACCCAGTACAGCGCCGCGGCGTGGTCGGACGCGGTGTGCGCGAGCTCGCCGGTCGCGGTGGACCAGAGCCGGATCGCGCCGTCGGTGTCACCGGAGGCGAGCAGCGGCCGGGTCGGGTGGAAGGCCAGCGTGTAGACGGCGCCGGTGTGCCCGGCCAGCTCGTGCAGCCCGGTCGCCGGATTCCACAGCGCCAGCGCGCCGTCGGCGCCGCCGATGGCGAGCACGGTGCCGGTCGGGTCGAAGGCGAGGCGGTACACGGCACCGTTCGCCGCGGCGAAGCGGTGCAGCTCGGCGCCGGTTCCCGCGTCCCGGACCCGGACCGAGCCGTCCCGGTACCCGGCGGCCAGCCGGTCGCCGTGCACGGCGAGCGTGTAGATCAGCTCACCCGCTCCGGCGGGCTCGCTCTCGTGCCGGAGCTCGCCGTCCGGCAGCGACCAGACCCGCAGCACGCCGTCGGCGTCGCCGGTGGCGAGCAGCCCGTCGCCCGCCACCACCGGCCAGGCCCACTCGCGGTGGCCGCGCAGGATGTTCCTGCTCTCCCCGGTCCCCGGGTCCCAGAGCCCGACATTGCCGTCGCCGGAGCCGCTGATCAGCAGCGACCCGGCGTAGAGCACGGCGAAGGTGCGGGCCCGGTGCCCCTGCAGGGTGCGCAGCGGGCGGCCGGTGTCGGCGTCGTAGAGGTGTACGCCGCCGTCGTCGCTGCCGATGGCGATCGTGCCGCCGTCGGGGCTGTACGCGATCGGCTGCGGCAGCCTGCCGTGCCTGGCATGGAAGCCGTGCCTGACCCCGAGCGCCGCGGGCGCGAACTCCGTCATGGCCCGGCCGCCCGGCACCACCGCAGCGCCGAGCCGGTCCAGCCCGGCCGGGGCGCCGGTCACCGCGAGCAGCGCGGTGCGCAGCCAGCGCGCGCCGTCGGTGCGCGCACCGGTCAGGTCGGTGCGGGTGAGCCGGGCCCGGCTCAGGTCGGCGCCGCCGAGGTCGGCGCCCGCCAGGTCGGCCTCGTCCAGCCGCACCCCGACCAGCCGGGCATCCCGCAGCACCGCGCCGCGCAGGTCGGCGCCGACCAGCCGGGCACCGGTCAGGTCGGCGCCGGTGAGGTCGACCTCGCGCAGGTCGCGGTAGGAGAGGTCCTCCCCCGCCAGCACCGCGCCGCGCAGGTCGGCCGAGCGCGCGGTGCGCAGCCGGGTGGTGATCCGGACGGCGTTGGTGCGCAGCACCTCGTCGGCGTCCGGCGCGGCGAGCACCACCTCGGCCCACTCGCGCAGCGAGCGCGCGTCGGTGAGGTCGCAGAGGAAGTCCACCGAGAGCGGGGAGAGCAGCGCCTGCGCCAGCTGCGGCGGGGTGCGGTCGCCGCCGCGGAACCGGTCCGCGATGTGATCGGCCACCAGCCACTCCGCGACCGAGGCGTGGATGAAGCCGAAGAGGTCGTCCTCGGTGCGCACCAGCAGGCTGCCCGAGCCGATGGCGTGCGCGGACTGCGGGATGGAGAGCCGCTGCGGCCCGACCAACTCCACCAGCTCGCGCGCCACGTCGGTGAGCTCGGCGCGGCGCAGGTAGGGCTCGCCGGTCTCCCAGACCCGCAGCGCGAACGCGGTGATCGCCTGCCACATCTCGGCCAGCCGCAGCCCCGGCTGCGCACCCGGCCCGCCGCCCGCCCGCTCGGCCTCGTAGGAGAGCCAGAACTCCAGGATCTCCCGGTACAGCCCGGCCGCGCCGACCGCCTGCCGCGCCCCCGCCGCCGCCCGCAACCGGCGGTCGTCCAGATCGGCGATGAAGCTGAGCATGCGCGGGTTGCGGGCCAGCCCGAGCAGGTCCTCGATGCCGGTGAGCAGCCGCATCCTGGCCTCGGCGCGCGCGGTGTCGCCGCCGTACCGGTTGGCCAGGAAGGCCTGGATCTGCGCCGGGCCGAACTCCTCGATGCCGAGGATGCGCCGCTCGCGCAGCGCCCCGACCCGCTCGCCGAGCGCGGTCAGCACCTGCGCGCGCGAGGCGAAGTGCTGGGTGCGCGCCGCCACCACGATCTTGGCCTTGCCCTCGGCGGCGCGCAGCAGCGTCTCCAGGTGATCGGCGGCGAACTCGTAGCTGATCCGGTTCACCAGCTCGTCGAAGCCGTCGAAGAGCAGCACCACCCGGCCCTCGGCGAGCATGTAGCGCAGCGCCTTCAGGTCGATCCGGTCCTCGCCGTGGTTGGCCAGGTGCGCGGCGACCAGGGCGTCCACCGAGTGCGTCTTGTCCAGGTGTCGCAGCTCGACCAGGATCGGCACCAGCGCGGGCATGGTCTCGGTGATCCGGCGCGCCAGCTCGCGCAGCGCGAAGGTCTTGCCGCGCCCGAAATCGCCGAGGACAAGCACGAACCGTCCCTGGTCCGCGGCGACCACCCGGAGCAGCTCGCCGACCAGGTCGTCCTCGACCCGCTGGTCGCCGTGGTCGAGGACCCGGAAGCGCTGCGGCACGTACAGCTCCGGCGGGTAGCGCTGGTCGGTGCGCAGCCGCGCGGCCTGCCCGGCCAGGTAGTCGTCCAGGTCGAGCAGCCCCTGGAACTCGCTGAAGCTGCGCACCCGCAGCCCGTACCCGGCCGCCGCCTCGCGCAGTGAGCGCGGCGGGGGCGCGCCGCGGTACACCAGCTCCGAGCCGAACCCCGGCTCGTGCGCGAGCACCGCGTCGACCACCTCCCTGGTCACCTCGCCGACGTGCACCGCGACCCGCGACTGCACGGTGACGCCGTCCGCGTCCCTGGTGACGAGCAGGTGCGGCGGCGCCGCGGCCACCCGGCGCACGGTGGCGCCGGGGTACCTGGCCTCGACCACCTCGGCCACCCTGGCCAGCAGCCGGTCGTGCGGGTCGAGCGCCGGGTCGTCGGCGGGCGGCGCGGGCAGCGCGGGGACCTCGGCGGCCGCGGTGAGCGCCGCCGCGGCTCGCGTGAACTCGACCCGGACCAGCGCCGCGGGCTCGGTGGCGCCCGCCGGGTAGCGGGCGACCCCGTCCGCGGTGACGTGCAGGATCTCCGCGGCCCCCGGCGCGGCGGCGGGCAGCACCGGCAGCACGCCGTCCAGCCGGTCGGCGAGCACGCCGCCCGGGCCCGGGCCGTGCAGCAGCAGGTTGAGCCGGTTGCCGAGCAGCCTGCTCAGCACCGGCACGTCGTGCAGCAGCGCGGGGTCGCGCGGGTCGCCGCCGGGGCCGGGCACCGGGTCGTGCCGGAGCAGCCCGATCCGCAGCCAGCCGTCGTTCTCGAAGGCGCGCAGCCGCTCCGCGAACCACGCCGCCTGCACCTCGCCGATCAGCCCGTGGTCGTCCTCGGGCAGGTGGGTGGCGGCCATGGTGGAGTCGAGCCCGGCCACCACCACCCGCAGCGCCGGGACGGGGAACAGCGTCCACGGCTGCCCGACGTCGAACACCAGGTGCTCCAGCCCCTGGTACAGCTCGCCGAAGAGCCGGGTGAACTGCTCCAGCTTCGGGAAGTAGGGCGGCTGCGGGGTGCGGTCGCGGGCCTCGCAGTTCAGGAAGTAGGCGTGGCAGGCGGCCCTGGAGACGTCGTGGTTGCCCGGCACGACGGCGATCCGGTCCGGCTCCAGGCCGAGCAGCACGCGCAGCCCGGTGAGGAAGGCCAGCGCCTCGTCCGCCTCCTTCGGCTTGCCGGACTCGGTGAGGTCGCCGGAGACCACGAGCAGCTCCGGCGCGGGGACACCGGCGTCGACCGCGTGCGTGACGTTCGCCCAGATCCGGGACTGCAGGTCGCGGGCGGTGCCCGGTTCGGCGCCGAGCAGGCCGCGGCCGAAGCGCGGGCCCGCGACGTGCAGCACGCTCACCCCGGGCTGCCGCGGCGCCGCGTCCTTGCCGCCGGGGAACCCCGGCTCGGCGACCGGGACGTGCCGGTTGGCGCGCTCGGCGGCCGCCGCCGCGACCCGCTCCAGCTCGGGGAAGTGCCGGTCGTCGTAGCGGCCGACCGGGAAGCCGGGCGCGGCGGCGGGCTTGTTCCGCCCGGCCAGCACCTGCCGCACCCGGTCGAAGAGCACCGCGCGGGCCCGCTCGGCGTCGGTGACGCCGAGCAGGTCGATCCAGGTGAGCGTGGCGAGCAGCCCCTCCGGCGCGCACTCGCCGATCCGGACCGGGATGAGCTTGCCCGGGTCGGTGCGCATGGCGGCCTGCCACTCCATGGTCCCGTACCGGGAGGCGAGGTAGTTCTCCGAGAGCAGCGCCAGCATCACCGACGAATCCCGCACGCCGCGGTCCATGAAGTCGATGAAGTTGGTGCCCGGCACGAAATCCCAGGCCTGGATGAGCGTGCTGTACCCGGCCGTCTCCAGCTGCCAGGCCAGCCAGGTGGCCCAGCGCTCGTCCGCGGGGGAATAGCTGACGAAGAAGTCCCGTGCCCGCCCCTGATCCGTCACACCCGACAGTATGGCGCAGCCGATGGACATGTCCCGCAGGCGATTACTGCCATGATGGGGTCGTGCCCGAGCCGGTCGACACCCCCGCGCCACGCCGGACCGCCACCCTGGATCGCCTGCGGATCGGGCTGCTGGTGGCGGGTGTGCTCTGCGTCGTCACCGGGCTGCTCCCGCGCGCCGAGGCGGTGGCCAACATGCGCCGGATCGGCCCGCTGCTGCTCTTCCTCGGCAGCGTCATCGTGCTGGCCGAGCTGACCAGGCGGGCCAAGGTCTTCGACGTCATCGCGCACCGGCTCGCCATCGCCGGGCGCGGGCGCTACCCCGCGCTCTTCGCGCTCTGCGTGGTGTTCGCGGCGGGCACCACCATCCTGCTGAACCTGGACACCACCGCGGTGCTGCTCACCCCGGTCATGCTGGCGCTGGCCGGTCCGGCCCGGATTCCGCCGCTGCCGCTGGCCATGACGACGCTCTGGCTGGCCAATACCGCCAGCCTGCTGCTCCCGGTCTCCAACCTGACCAACCTGCTCGCCGCCGAGCGGATCGACCTCAGCGCCGTCGAGTTCGCCGCCGTCATGGCGCTGCCGCAGCTGGTCGCGCTGGCGGCGACGGCGCTCTGCCTGTGGTGGTTCTACTGGCGGCGGCCGCACCGCGGTGCCGACACCTACCTGCCGCCGGAGCCGGTCCGGCTGGACGGCCCGCGGGACCGCGCCCTGCTGCTCGCGACCTCCGCCGCCTGCCTGCTCTTCGTGGCCGCGATCCCGCTGCTCGGCGAGCGGATCGGGATCGCCGCGGTGCTGGCGGCGGCGCTCGCGGTGGCCGCCTTCGCGGTCTGGGACCGCACCGCGCTGCGCTGGTCGCTGCTGCCGTGGCGGCTGCTGGTCTTCGTGGTGGGGCTGTTCCTGGTGGTGCCGACGCTCAGCCGGCTCGGCCTCGGCGAGCTCATGGGCGCGCTGATCGGCACCGATTCCGGTGCGGTCGGCGCCTTCCGGGCCGCGGCGGCGGGCGCCGGGCTGTCCAATATCGCCAACAACCTGCCCGCCTACACCGCGGGCGAGGCGGTGGTGCCGGTGGAGAACCGCACCCAGCTGCTCGCGCTGCTGATCGGCACCAACGTGGCCCCGATCGTGACGCCGTGGGGCTCGCTGGCCACGCTGCTCTGCCTGGAGTACTGCCGGGCGCACGGGGTCGCGGTACCCATGCGCCGCTTCGTGCTCACCGGCCTGGTGCTTGCGCTGCTCGCCACCGGCGGCGCCGTCACCGCCCTCGTGCTGACCACCTGACGGCCCGGTCCTGGTCTCCGTCGCCGCCTGCGTTCAGCCGCTCCTGTCCCGACCGCTCCGGGCCCTGACCGCCACGGTTCCGACCGCTCCCGGCCCCGACCGCCCCGGTCGTCCGATGGGCCCGCCCGGGCGCGGCCGCCGCCATGGTCTCGGCCGCAGGCCGCTCAGCCGGGCAACCCGCTCACCCGCACGGCGGCCGCCGACTCCACGAGTTCGGCCAGCGCGGGCAGCACCTCGGGGCGGGCCGCCACGAAGTCGACGGCGCCCCCGGCGGGAGTGATGTGCTCGGTGAGCGGCGCGCCGTCGAAGCCGACGATCCGCACTCCCGCCTCGCGCGCGATGAGCGTGCCCGCGGGCAGGTCGATCTGGCCCGCGCCGTACCCGACGAAGCCGTCGATGTCGCCGCGGCTCAGCATGATCCAGCAGAGCAGCGGCGACCAGAGCTGGATCAGCCTGCGCGCACCGGCCTCCAGGCTCAGCCGCAGCGCCCGCGCGGCGGGGTCGCTACGCCGGACGGGGTAGCCCTGCAACCAGGCCAGCACCGGGCCCGAGCCCCCCGCGGGCCCCCCGCCGCAGCGCAGCGGGCCGTCCGGGCCGCGCGCTCCGCGCCCCCGGATCGCCGACCAGGTGTGGCCCGCCACCGGCTCGTGCACGACGCCGAGGACCGGGGTGCCGCGGTGGCAGAGCGCGATGCCGACGGTGCAGACCGGGAGCCCGATGGCGATGTTGTTGGTTCCGTCCAGCGGGTCGACCACCCAGGTCCAGTCGGCGTCGAGGCCGTCGAGCAGCCCGGATTCCTCGGCCAGCACCCGGTGGCCGGGGAAGGCGCCGCGGATGCGGTCCAGGATAATCTGCTCGGCGCGCAGGTCGAGCTCGGTCACCAGGTCGCCGCCCGCGTCCTTGACGCTGATGCCGAGCGCGCCGTGCAGCCCGGCGGCGATCACCGCGCCCGCCTCCTCGGCGGCCGCGATCGCGACCGGGGCGGCGGCGAGCGCGACGGTGCTCACCGTCGGCGCGGCGAACCCGCCCGCCCCGACCGGGGCCGCTTCACGTGTGCGCATGGGTGTGCCTCCGCTCGCCCGGCCCGGTCCGGTCGGCCGTCGCACCAGTGTCATTCATCGGGCCTCCGGTCGCTGGTGGCGTCGTCGCGCAGCCGGGCCAGAACGAGTCCGGCCACCCGACGGGTCTCCTCGGGGGTGCACGCGGTCCGGCGCACCCGGTGGTCGTCGACGTGCGGCGGGGCGAGCGACAGGTCCGGCCTGCCCTGCCGATCTCGGCCGAGCGCGACCGTGGCGGCCTCGCCGCCCACCTCCGATACGTGGAATACACCGTGCGGCAGGTCGTACACGTCGCCACGCCGGAAGAACTCCCGTGACCTGCGGCGATACGAAACCATGCGGTCCGTGCCGCGCACCTGGTCACCGTCGCGTCCGCTGTGGATCTCGTAGAGCCGGTGGGTCGGTGCCCCACCGGCCGCCTCGATCTCCACCACTTCGTTCCCCACCTCACCGTAGAGCACCGTGCTCACCAGGTCCCAGCTGTGCGCGTGGATCGCCGAGGTGGTCGAGGAGGAGCGGATCCCCGCGGTCCAGACGTGCAGGCAGACCCCGTGCCCGCCCTCCCGGAACACCGGGAAGCAGACGAAGCCGAGCGGGTGCCGCACCGCGTGCGCCTGCCGGTCGCCGGTCAGCACGGCGGCCAGGTACCCGGCCGCCCAGCTCCGCACGGCCTGCGGGCGCCCGCCCTGCAGCAGCCGCTGCAGCCTGCGGTAGTCGGAATCGGGGTGCGGGGCGATGCTCTCCATGGCGGGACTCACGAACGGGTTCGGGCGGTATCGGTCAGTACGGGTTCCTCGGCTGCAGGGCGCGGCGCACGATGTCGGCGACGTCGCGGTCGGTGAAGGTGGTCGGCAGCGGCAGCGCGAGCGCGTCGAAGAGCCTGCGCACCTGGTCCACCGGCGGCTCGTCGGCCAGCGGAACGGCGTCGGCCCGGCCCAGCTCCAGCTCCCTGGTCTGCTTGAAGCTGGCCACCAGCTCCCGGCTCATGTCCCGGTAGTAGGGCTTCTCCCGCTCGAACATGAGCGCGGGCGAGTTGGTGCTCTCCTGGGTGACGATCACGCAGCTGGAGGAGAGGTCCCAGCGGAAGGTCGTCATCACCTTGGAGAGCCCGACGGTGATGGTGAGGAAGGTGAAGCGCTGCCGGTACCAGCAGGCCGCGAGCACCGTCGCGTAGGCCTCGCGCCGGGTGCGGTCGGTGGTCCATGCCTCGCCGGTGCGGTCCCCCTCCGGCGTCAGCGAGGTGCGGAACTGGGCGTAGGTCTTGCACAGCTGCTCGTCGGCGGGGTCGAGGATCTCCAGCTGCATGCGCAGCGGCCGCTGCTCCCGCCTGGCGTTCTCCACGCAGGAGCGCAGGGTGACGGCGCGGATGTAGGTTCCGGTGCCGCCCTTGAAGATCCACTGCTCGGTCCCGCCGCGGGCGAGCGTGTGCGCGTGCCCGATGGCCGACCCGTACAGCAGCTGCACCGACGAAGCGTCCCGCACGGCCTGCGCGGACAGGTGCCGATCGCGCAGCAGCGTGCCCGCCAGCAGGCCGAGCACAAGCAGCACAACGGCATTGACGCTGTCCACATCGATCAGATCCAGCACCGCCAGCATGCCGACGATGAACGCCAGCACCAATGCCACGAGCCCGTCGATGTTGTTGCGCAGCCACGCCAGCGCGCGCGTCATCGGAACTCCCCTCCACGTGTGCGTCCAGCATACGGGCGGGAATGCGTGGCAGGACCGAACCCGGACCGATTGCCTCACAGCGGGGTTGAGCATCCGAGCCGCCCCACGACCGCGGCTCCGAGCAGGACCGGTCCAGCGGCGAATCGTCGACGCTCGGCTGCGGGCCCGCACCGGGACGGTCCAGCGGGACGCGGGCGCGGCGCCGGAGCCCGGCGCCGCGGCCGGGCGTCAGTTCGTGGCGTCCCCGCGCGGTGCGCGGGTGGCCGCGGCGGCGGCGCGCACCTGCTCGGCGACGAGCACCACCTTGCCGAGCACGCCGTTCACGAAGCCGGGCGAATCGTCGGTGGAGAGCTCCTTGGCCAGCTCGACGGCCTCGTCCACCGCGACGACCGGCGGCACGTCCGGCGCGTGGAACAGCTCCCACACCGCGATCCGCAGGATGGCCCGGTCCACGGCGGGCAGCCGGGAGAGGGTCCAGTCCTGCAGGTAGGACTCGATGGTTCCGTCCACCCGGTCGAGGTCGTCGGCTACGCCGTCGACCAGGGTCCGGGTGTAGGGGTGAACCGGTGCCACCGCCTGATCCCGACCGGCCAGGTCGACCCGCTCGTCGGCGAGCACGGCCGGGTCCACATCGCGGGCCTCGGCCTCGAAGAGCAGGTCCACCGCCCGGCGCCGGGCCTTGTGCCTGGCGCCGAGCTTCTTGTACGCGGGCTTCTTGTCCGCGGGCTGATCCGCCACGTCTCGGGTCGCCGGGGGCGTCAGGCGTTGACCCGGCCGAGGTAGCTGCCGTCGCGCGAGTCGATGCGCAGCTTGTCGCCGGTGTTGATGAACAGGGGCACCTGCACCTCGGCGTCGGTCTCCAGGGTGGCGGGCTTGGTGCCGCCGGTGGAGCGGTCGCCCTGCAGGCCGATGTCGGTGTGCTTCACCACCAGCTCGACGGTGACCGGGAGCTCGACGAAGAGCGCCTCTCCCTCGTGCGTGGCGACCTGCACCTGCATGTTCTCCAGCAGGAAGCGGGCGCCGGGGCCGACGGTGGACTCGCCGATCGAGATCTGGTCGTAGGTCTCGCCGTCCATGAAGATGTAGTCCGAGCCGTCGTGGTACAGGTAGGTCATGTCCCGCCGGTCCACCGTGGCGGTCTCCACCTTGACGCCCGCGTTGAAGGTCTTGTCGACCACCTTGCCGGACAGCACGTTCTTCAGCTTGGTGCGCACGAACGCGGGGCCCTTGCCCGGCTTGACGTGCTGGAACTCGGTGATCTGCTGAAGTTGACCGTCGATCTTCAGCACCAGGCCGTTCTTGAAGTCGCTGGTGTCCGCCACTGTGCTCGGGTCTCCTCGTTGTCTGCGTATGTGGATTCGCGGCGACCGGGTCAGCCGACCTCGGTCAGGTCCTTGCCGGTGCGGGTGAGCAGTTCCGGGCCCCCTTCGCGCACCACGAGCGTGTCCTCGATCCGGACTCCGCCGCGGCCGGGAAAGTACACACCTGGTTCGACGGTCACCGCCACGCCGGACAAGAGTGTACCGGTTGCCGTTTTCGCGATGCCCGGCGCTTCGTGGATGCGCAGCCCCACCCCGTGCCCGAGGCCGTGCACGAACAGCTCACCGTGCCCGGCGGCCTCGATCACCCCGCGCGCGGCGGCGTCGACCGCACTCGCCGAGGCGCCGGGGCGCAGCGCCTCCCGCCCGGCCCGCTGCGACTCGCGGACCAGCTCGTAGACCTCGCGCTGCCAGTCCGCGGCGGAGCCGAGGACGAAGGTCCTGGTCATGTCGGAGTGGTAGCCGTCGACGATCGCGCCGAAGTCGATCTTCACGAAGTCGCCCGCGGCCAGCACCGCGCCGGTGGGCCGGTGGTGCGGCACCGCCGAGTTGACGCCCGCCGCGACGATGGTCTCGAAGGCGACCCCGGCCGCGCCGTGCTCGAACATCGCCCACTCCAGCTCCCTGGCCACCTCGCGCTCGGTGCGGCCGGGGCGCAGCCCGCCGCGCTCCAGCAGCGCGGCGAGCCCGGCGTCGCCCGCGGCGCAGGCGGCGGCGAGCCGATCCACCTCGTACCCGTCCTTCACCATCCGCAGCTGCTCGACCAGCCCCGGCGTCGGCACCAGCTCCAGCCCGGTGCGCTGCTCCGCCAGCGCGCGGTGCTGGTCGACCGTCATCACGTGGCTCTCGTAGCCGATCCGGCCCAGCTGCCACTCCCCCGCCAGCTCCACGACCCGCGGCGCACAGGCGCGGGCGATCTCGGCGCGCAGGTCGGGGACCTGCTCGGCGACCTGGCTGCGGTACCGCCCGTCGGTGCAGAGCACCGTGCGCTCCTCGGCACCCGCGGTGTCCCACGAATGCACGAGCAGCACGCCGTTGGAGCCGGTGAAGCCGCTCAGGTAGCGGATGTTCACCAGGTCGGTGACGAGCAGGGCGTCGACCCCGTTCTCCACCAGCAGGCCGCGCAGCGCGGCGCGCCGCCCGGCGTGATCGGGAACGAGCGGGGCCCCGGCGGGCGACCCCGTTGACTGTGGCGCTGGTTCATCGGGCATGGCGTCGAAACTACTCCGCCCGCGCGCTCCGGCCACCGCCGAAAGCCGGAGTTGTGCACAGCCCCGACGTTGTCCACAGCCACCCGATCGAAGCGGTCGGCGCGGGCCGCGCGGCGGCAGGCTGAGCACATGTCCTCTCCCGTCGCCGTCCCCCTCTTCGCCGCCTGGTGCGCGCTCACCGCCGCCGTCGACCTGCGCACCCTCCGGCTGCCCGACCGGCTCACCGCGGCGGGCGCCGTCGCCGTGCTCGGGTACGCCGCGGGCAGCGGGCAGTTCGCCCGGGCGCTGCTCGGCGCGGTGCTGCTGGCGGGGGTCTACCTCGCGGCGCACCTGGCCGCCCCGGCCGGGATCGGCGCGGGTGACGTGAAGCTCGCGGTCGCGCTCGGCGCGGCGGCGGCCTGCGCGGGCGCGCGGGCCTGGGTCCTCGCGGCCCTGCTGGCGCCGCTCGCCACCGCCGCCGCGGGGCTGGTGCTGCTCGCGCTGCGGCTGCGGCGCGGGCTCCCGGTGCGCGGGCAGCCGGTGCCGCACGGCCCCGCGATGTGCGCCGCGACCCTGTTCGCCGTCGCCGCGCCGACGGTGATCGGCCAGGGCGGGCCGTGATGACCGCGCGCGCCGGACCGTGTGCCCGGGCACCCCGCCCGACATGGGAGGATGAACCCGTGTTGCGCTGGATAACTGCCGGAGAATCCCACGGTCCCGCTCTCGTCGCCCTCCTCGACGGGATGGTGGCCGGCGTCGAGGTGACGTCGGAGGAGATCTCCGCGCAGCTCGCCCGCCGCAGGCTCGGCTACGGCCGCGGCGCCAGGATGAAGTTCGAGGCCGACAAGGTGACGGTGCTCGGCGGCGTGCGGCACGGCCGCACCATGGGCGGCCCGATCGCGATCGAGATCGCCAATACCGAGTGGCCCAAGTGGACGACGGTGATGTCGGCCGACCCGGTCGACGAGGCCGAGCTCGCCGAGCTGGCCCGCAATGCCCCGCTCACCAGGCCGCGCCCCGGCCACGCCGACTTCTCCGGCATGCTCAAGTACGGCTTCGACGACGCGCGCAACGTGCTGGAGCGGGCCAGCGCGCGGGAGACCGCGGCCAGGGTGGCCGCAGGCACCGTCGCCCGCAACTTCCTGCGCCAGGCCTTCGGCGTCGAGGTGATCTCGCACGTGATCTCGATCGGCACCGCCCGCAGCACCGCCGAGCAGCTGCCCGGCCCCGGTGATCTGCCCGCCGTCGACGCCAGCCCGGTGCGCGCCTTCGACGCCGCCGCCGAGGCGGCCATGATCGCCGAGATCGAGGCGGCCAAGAAGGACGGCGACACCCTCGGCGGCGTGGTCGAGGTGATCGTGACCGGGCTGCCGATCGGGCTCGGCTCCTTCACCAGCGGCGAGAACCGGCTGGACGCCCGGCTCGCCGCCGCGCTCATGGGTATCCAGGCGATCAAGGGCGTCGAGGTCGGGGACGGTTTCGAGACCGCGCGCAGGCGCGGCAGCGCGGCGCACGACGAGATGCGGCCAGGGCCGGACGGGGTGCTGCGCTCGACCAACCGGGCCGGTGGGCTGGAGGGCGGCATGACCAACGGCGAGCCGCTGCGCGTGCGCGCCGCCATGAAGCCGATCTCCACGGTGCCGCGCGCGCTCGCCACCGTCGACATGTCGACCGGGGACGAGGCCGTCGCCATCCACCAGCGCTCCGACGTCTGTGCGGTGCCCGCCGCGGGCGTGGTCGCGGAGAGCATGGTGGCGCTGGTGGTCGCGCAGGCGGCGCTGGAGAAGTTCGGCGGGGATTCGCTCGCCGAGACCGTCGACAACATCGCTCGCTACCTGGAGCGGTTGGAGGCCCGGCCGCACGTGCCCGCGGGCAGCCGGTCGCGATGACCGCGCCGACCGGCCCGCACGCTCCCCGCGTGGTGCTGGTCGGGCCGCCCGGCGCGGGCAAGTCGACCATCGGCCGGAAGCTGGCCAGGGAGCTCGGCGTCCCGCTGTACGACACCGACGCCGGGATCGAGGAGGAGACCGGGCGCACCATCCCGGAGATCTTCGCCGCCGACGGCGAGCCGGAGTTCCGCCGGATCGAGGAGCGGGTGGTGCGCCGCGCCGTCCTCGACGAGCTCGGCGTCGTCTCGCTCGGCGGCGGTGCCGTGCTCTCCGAGCAGACCAGGGCGCTGCTGCGCGGGCGCACGGTGGTGTACCTGGAGATCAGCGTCGCCGAGGGGCTGCGCCGGACCGGGGCGAGCACCGGGCGGCCGCTGCTCAACGGCGCCGACCCCGGCGCCAAGTACCGGGAGCTCATGCGCATCCGGCGTCCGCTCTACCGCGAGGTGTCGAGCATCCGGGTGCGCACCGACGGGCGCAGCCCCGGCCGCGTGGTGCGGGCCATCCTCGCCGAGCTCGGCGTCGAGGTCGACGCGCCGGAGGTCGCCGCACCCGCTGTCGCGGCGGTGCCGCCCACCCCCGGCGGCCGGTCCAGGGCGCGCCGCAGGGCGCGGGCCCGCGCCGCCGCGCGGCGGGGTCAGGAGCAGGCCGTCCGCGGCGATGCCGACCGCGCCGCCAAGGCGGGCGGGAGTACCCGCGGCGCGCCCGAGCGCACCCCCACCGAACGCATCTCCGGCGACCGGGTCGCCGCGGAGGGCACCGCGGCCCGCGCACCCCGGCGGCGCCGCCGCAAACGCCGGGTCACCGCCACCGGGCGCCGCCCCGAGGCGATCACCGACAGCGGTACCGCGACCGGAGCCGGGCAGGTTTCGACCGGGCGGTCCGGGGCCGGGCAGGACACGGTCAGCGCGACCGGGCGGTCCGATGCCAGGCAGGACACGGTCAGCGCGACCGGGCGGTCCGGAGCCAGGCAGGACACGGCCAGCGCGACCGGGCGGTCCGGAGCCGCGGAGGGCTCCGGCGCACCCGGACGGGCCGACCCCGACGAGCGTCCCGGTGTTTCCGGGCAGTCCGGAACCACGGGACGCTCCGGCGCGACCGGCGACGGCGGGCGTCCCGGCCGTGCCGCCCAACGCGGAGGCACAATCCAACCGGGTGTGAGCGGCACCCGGACTCGCGCCGCGGGAGATCCGGGCGCTGCCCGGTCCGGCAACGCCGGAAGTTCGGGATCCACTACCGACCCCGGTACCCCGACCGCCGAGGACGGGGGCCGGGCGCGGCGCGCACGGGCCAGGCGCGCCCGCGGGCGCAACCGCCTCCAGACCACACGCACAGATACGGAGCACACGTGACAGAGCCGACCCGTCTCCAGGTGAAGACCGCCGACCCGTACGAGGTGATCGTCGGCCGCGGCCTGCTCGGTGAACTCGTCGAGTCCGTCACCGCGGGCGGCGGGGTCCGCACGGTGGCGATCTTCCACCAGCCGCCGCTGGCCGAGACCGCGGAGGCGGTGCGCGCCGCGATCGCCGAGACCGGGGTGGACGCGCACCGCGTCGAGATCCCGGACGCCGAGGCGGGCAAGGACCTCGCGGTGGCCGGGTTCTGCTGGGAGGTGCTCGGCCGGATCGGGCTGACCCGCAACGACGTCGTGGTCAGCCTCGGCGGCGGCGCCGCCACCGACCTGGCGGGCTTCGTCGCCGCCACCTGGATGCGCGGGGTGCGCATCGTGCACGTGCCGACCACGCTGCTCGCCATGGTGGACGCCGCGGTCGGCGGGAAGACCGGCATCAACACCGAGGCGGGCAAGAACCTGGTCGGCAGCTTCCACGAGCCCGCCGCCGTCCTGGTCGACCTGGTGACGCTGGAGACGGTGCCGCGCAACGAGATCGTGGCGGGCATGGCCGAGATCGTGAAGGCCGGGTTCATCGCCGACCCGGTGATCCTCGACCTCATCGAGGCCGACCCGCAGGCCGCGCTCGACCCCACCGGCGACGTGCTGCCGGAGCTGATCCGCCGCTCCATCCAGGTGAAGGCGGACGTGGTCGGCACCGACCTCAAGGAGGCCGGGCTGCGCGAGATCCTGAACTACGGCCACACCCTCGGGCACGCCATCGAGCGCCGCGAGCGCTACCGCTGGCGGCACGGCGCCGCCGTCTCGGTCGGGCTGGTCTTCGCCGCCGAACTGGGGCGGCTGGCCGGGCGGCTGGACGACGCCACCGCCGACCGGCACCGCAGCGTGCTGTCCGCGCTCGGGCTGCCCACCGGCTACGACGCCGACGCGCTGCCGCAGCTGCTGGAGGGGATGCAGACCGACAAGAAGACCCGCTCCGGGGTGCTGCGCTTCGTGGTGCTGGACGGGCTGGCCAAGCCGGGCCGCCTGGAGGGGCCGGACCCGGCGCTGCTCGCCGCCGCCTATTCCGTGGTGGCCAAGCAGCCCACGCCGGACAACGGCGCCGTCCTGCTCTGACGAAGAAGGGGCGGTCCCCGTCGGGACCGCCCCCTCGCTCGACGACGTCGACCGGGGGAGTTACGCAGGCGCGGCCTGCGGCTGCGTGCCCGCCTTGCGGCCACCGCCCGCCCGCCTGCCGATGGCGGCGCCGATCAGCGCGGGCACGAAGATCAGCAGCACGATGAAGGCGGCGCCCGCGGTCAGCTCGAAGAGCAGCCCGTTGTCCCCGAGGTCGAAGCGGGGCAGGAAGTCCAGGATCCAGGCCACCAGCCCGCTGCCGATCCCGCCCGCCAGCCCGGCCCGCAGCCAGCGCATGGTCAGGTCGGCGCCCTGGCCGCCGCGCTCGATCCGCGCCCGGTCGGCCCTGCCGTCCAGCACACCCCAGGCGACGACCGCCGCCACCAGCACCAGCAGGCACAGCAGCCGCAGCACCGCGCCGTGCGTGGGCCAGTTCACCATCGCGAAGCCGAGCGCGGCCCGCAGGAACACCACCAGCGCGCCGAGAACCACCGCGCGCAGCACCCATGTGTTCATGTCCACCTACCGTTCATGCCCATCACCATAACCACAGCACCGTACCGCTCCCGCGGAAATGCCCGGCTCGGCCGAGCGGAGCTGTCCGGGACGGCGGAACCGGTCAGCTTTGCAGCGTCGCCGCCAGCGCCGCGCGCATGGCCGCCCGCGGCGCCTGCCCGCCGGTGAACTGCTCGACCTGCCCGAAGGCCTGGTTCAGCAGCATCTCCAACCCGCTCACCACGGTGTGCCCGGCCACCGCGACGGCGCTCGCCAGCGGAGTCGGCCACGGATGGTAGAGCGCGTCCAGCACGACCGGTGCCGCGGCGACGGCAGCCGCAACGGCCCCGGCGGCCGCCGCGGGCACGGTGCTGATCACGACGTCGGCGGCGGCACAGCGCTCGCCCAGCGGACCCACAGCGAAGTCGGTGTGGTCGGCCCGCAGCCCGAGCCGCTCCGCCAGCTCGAGCGCGCCCGCGGCCCGGCCCCGGTCCCGCGCCACCACCGTGACCTCGGTGGCGCCGAGGTCACGCAGCGCCAGCAGCGCGGGGCGGGCGGTGCCGCCCGCGCCGAGCACGACGGCCCGCTCGACCCGCCGCACCCCGGCATCGCGCAGCGCACCGGCGACCCCGTCGACATCGGTGCAGTCGGCGTGCCACCCCACCCCGGTGCGCACCAGGGTGTTGGCGGAGCCGACCAGCACGGCCCGGTCGGTGCGCGAGTCGGCGACGGCGAGCGCGGCCTCCTTGCCCGGCATGGTGACCGAGAGCCCGACCCACTCCGGCCCGAGCCCGGCGACCAGCCCGGGCAGCCCGGCGGCGTCGCACTCGATCCGCTCGTAGCTCCAGTCCAGCCCGAGCTCGCGGTAGGCCGCGAGGTGCAGCTGCGGCGACCGGGAGTGCCCGATCGGACTGCCGAGCACCGCGGCGCGCCGCGCCGGCCGGGCCGCGTTGCCGCTCAGCGCGCCGTCCGCCGCGGGACGGCCATCGGCACCTACCGCGACGCCGCCGCCCGCCCCGGCGTCGGAATTCGCAGCGGAACCGCCGTCAGCGCCCACTGTCGAGGATCCCGCTCTCCAGCGCGCGGTCGATATTGCGCAGGTGTTCGGCGTAGGACTCGGTGAAGAGCGTGGTGCCCTGCATGTCGATGGTCACGAAGTACAGCCACACCCCCGGCGTCGGCTTCTCCATGGCCTTCAGCGCGTCCAGCGACGGCGAGGAGATCGGGGTGGCGGGCAGCCCGGCCATGGCGTAGGTGTTCCACGGCGTCTTCGTGGCGCGGTCCGCGTCGGTGGTGGCCACCTCGGTCTTGTCCAGCGCGTAGTTCACCGTGGAGTCGAACTGCAGCGGCTGGCCCACCTCGAGCCGGTTCACGATCACCCTGGCGACCTTGCCCATGTCCTGCGGCAGCGCCTCGCGCTCCACCAGCGAGGCCGCGATCAGCGTCTCGTACGGGGTGAGGCCGTTGGTGCTGCCGGACTCCAGCAGCCCGGCGGCCTCGTAGCTGCGCGCGCTGGTGCTCACCAGCTGCGCCAGGATCTGCTGCGGGGTGCCGCTGGGGTCGAAGTCCAGCGAGCCCGCCATGATCAGCCCCTCCAGCTGCCGCTGCCGGTCCGGGACCTCGCTCACCGCCGCCCGCGCCCACTCCGGCACGCCGAGCGCGGCCAGGTCGGCGGAGGCGCCCGCGGCGTCCAGCTCCTGGTAGGTCACGCACTTCGGGGTGGTCCCGATGCAGCTGGCCGCGGCGATCTTGGTGTAGATGCCCTCCTTGCGGGAGCCGGTGTTCACGTCGTGCTGGTCGTGCAGCTGCCTGCCCTCGGAGATCACCACGTTGCCCACCCTGGCCTCGCCGCCGACCAGTTCGGCGACGGCCGCCTTGGCCGGGCTGCGGCTGGCGATGGCGTAGAAGCCGGGCTGCACCCCGCTCATGGCGGAGTTCTGCACGGCGGCCTCGTAGAACGCGGCGCTGCTGGCGACCGCGCCGCTCTCGTACATGGCGGCGGCGATCTGGGTCGCGGTGTCGCCGGACTTCACCTCGACCACCACCGGCTCCCCGCCGGGGCCCGCGAAGTCCTCGGCCGGGGTGATGCCGCCGAACAGCTTGCTCCCGACGTAGCCGACCGCGGCGACCACGAGCACCGTGAAGACCGCGCCGATCACCCAGAAGTTGCGCCTGCGGCGCTTGCGCTCCTCGGCCTTGCGGGAGGCGATCCTGGACGACTTGCGGCCGGAGCGCCCCGGCCCGCGGCGCCCGCGCGCGGGCGGCTCGTCGTCGTCCCGGCGCCGCGGCTCGCCGCCGCGCTCGGTCGCGGGCCGCGGCCTGCGGGCGGGCCTGCGCGGTGGCTGCTCGTCCGGGTAGTGCTCCGGGTCGGCGTGGCCGGGCTCCTCGTCCGGGTAGACCCCGTCCCCCGGGTAGGCGCCCGCGCGGTACGGCTCCTCGGCGTAGCCGCCGGGCAGCTCGTCGTCGTAGCGCGGGATGACCCTGGTCTCGTCGTCGTAGCCGTCCCAGTCGGGCTCGGTGGGTGCGGGGGCCCTGCGCTTGTAGCGGCGCTCGGCCTCCTTCTGGCGGTAGCGCTCCTCGGCCCGCGCCCAGCGCTCAGACATGCCGGGGTGCCTCCCGCCTGCTCGGCCGGTCAGACATGCGGCGACACCTCTCCCTCGGGTCCCACCGTGCGTTCGACCGACTTCACCACCGAGCTCCGTTCGTCCAACCAACCCTGCAGGATCGCCACCGCCGCCGCCTGGTCGATCACCTGTCGGCTACCGCGCGCGCGAACCCCGCTGTCCCGCAATGCACGTGCAGCTGACACGGTAGTCAACCGTTCGTCGGAGAGTCGGACGGGAACCGGTTGGACCGCTTCCCGCAACCGATCCGCGAACGCGATGGCCACGGCGGCCGATGCGCCGTTCTCCCCCCGCAATGTCCTGGGCAGCCCGACGATCACCTCGACCGCCTCATACTCCCGCACAATCTCGGCTAATCGTGCGATATCCGGTGCCGTGGCGGAATCCGCACCCCGCCCCTTCGCCCGCGCCACCGTCTCCACCGGGGTCGCGAGGATGCCGTCGGGGTCGCTGGACGCCACGCCGACGCGCACGCTGCCGACATCGATACCGATCCGCCTGCCGCGACCGGGGTCGCGCGCCGGATCCGGCCGGTCGGCGGGGCGGGCGCCCGCCGACGGCCGCTGCCGCTCGGAATCAGCCATCAGCCGGCGAGTTCACCCACCCGGCCGCGCACGGCGGCCAACCCGGCCTCGATCCCCGACGGGTCGGAGCCCGAGCCCTGCGCCATCTCCGGCTTGCCGCCGCCGCGGCCCGCGATTCCCGGCCCGAAGCTGCTCACCAGGTCACCGGCCTTGAAGCCGAGCTCCTGGGCGGGCTTGTTCACCGCGACCACGAACGGCACCTTGCCGTCGGCATTGCCGAGCAGCACCACGACGCCGGGCTCGCCGCCGAGCCTGCCCTTGATGTCGGTGGCCAGGGTGCGCAGGTCGCCGCCGCCGATGCCCGCAGGCGCCGCGGCCGCGACCAGCAGCACCGAGCCGATCCGCTCGGCCCGCTCGGCGAAGGTGGCCGCGCTCGCCAGCACCGCGGCGGTGCGGTTGCGCTCCAGCTCCTTCTCCGCGACCCGGAGCCGCTCCACGAGCTGCTCGACCCGGGCGGGCACCTCCTCCGACGGCACCTTGAGCGAGGAGGCGACACCGGCCAGCAGTGCCCGCTCCTTGGCCAGGTAGCGGTAGGAGTCCAGCCCGACGAAGGCCTCGACGCGGCGCACGCCGGAGCCCACCGAGGCCTCGCCGAGCAGCGTGATCGGGCCGATCTGCGAGGAGTGCTGCACGTGCGTGCCGCCGCAGAGCTCCATCGAGAACGGGCCGCCGATCTCGACGACGCGCACCTCGGAGCCGTAGTTCTCGCCGAAGAGCGCGAGCGCGCCCATCCGCTTGGCCTCGGTCAGGTCGGTGACGAAGGTGTTCACCGGGAAGTCGGCGCCGACGCCGTCGTTGGAGACCGCCTCGATGTCGGCGCGCTGCTGCTCGGAGAGCTGCCCCTGCCAGTTGAAGTCGAAGCGCAGGTAGCCGGGCTTGTTCAGCGAGCCTGCCTGCACCGCGTTCGGGCCGAGCACCTGGCGCAGCGCGGCGTGCACCATGTGCGTGCCGGAGTGGCCCTGGGTGGCGCCGCGCCGCCAGGCCGGGTCGGCCTGGGCCAGCACCACGTCGCCCTCGGTGACGGCGCCCTGCTCGACCGTTCCCCGGTGCACCCACAGCTTCTTGGCGATCTTCTGCACGTCGTCGACGCGCAGCTTCAGCCCGGTGGCGGTGATGCTGCCGCGGTCGGCGATCTGCCCGCCGGACTCGGCGTAGAGCGGGCTGCGGTCCAGGATCACCTCGACCCGCTGCCCCTCGGAGGCGACCGGGATCCGGACCCCGTCGGCCAGCAGCGCGAGCACGGTGGCCTCGGAGGTCAGCTCGTCGAAGCCGGTGAACTCGGTGGCGCCGCGGTCGATCAGCTCCTTGTAGACGCTGAGGTCGGCGTGCGCGTGCTTGCGCGCGGCGGCGTCGTCCTTGGCGCGCTGCCGCTGCTCGGCCATGAGCGCGCGGAAGCCCGCCTCGTCCACGGTGAGCCCGGCCTCGGCGGCCATCTCCAGGGTGAGGTCGATCGGGAAGCCGTAGGTGTCGTGCAGGGTGAACGCCTCGGCGCCCGGAATCGTGCTGCCGCCCTGCGCCTTCACCTCGCCCGCCGCGGTGTCGAAGCGGGTGGAGCCGGTGCTCAGGGTCTTGAGGAAGGCGGTCTCCTCACCGACGGCGACGGTCTCGATCCGGCGGAAGTCGGTGCCGAGCTCCGGGTACGAGGGCGCCATGAGCTCGGAGACGACCTTGATCAGCTCGGCCAGCACCGGCTGCTCCGCGCCGAGCAGCCGGGCCGAGCGCACGATCCGGCGCAGCAGCCTGCGCAGCACGTAGCCGCGGCCGTCGTTGCCCGGGTTCACCCCGTCCGAGATGAGCATGGCGGAGCTGCGCGCGTGGTCGGCGATCACCCGGAAGCGCACGTCGTCGCCCGCGTCGGCGCCGTACTTCCGGCCGGTCAGCTCCTCGGCCCTCGCGATGATCGGGCGCAGCAGGTCGGTCTCGTAGACGTTCTCCACGCCCTGCAGCAGCATGGCGATCCGCTCGACGCCCATGCCGGTGTCGATGTTCTTCTTCGGCAGCGTGCCGACCGGCGGGTGGCCCTGCTTGGGGCTCAGGTCGCCGCGGATGTCCTGCATGAAGACGAGGTTCCAGATCTCGATGTAGCGGTCCTCGTCGGCGACCGGGCCGCCCTCGCGGCCGTAGGCGGGGCCGCGGTCGTAGTAGATCTCCGAGCACGGGCCGCCGGGTCCTGGCACGCCCATGTCCCAGTAGTTGTCCTTGCCGTCGCGGAACTGGATCCGCTCGGCCGGCATGCCCGCGACGCGCTGCCAGAGCTCGGCGGCCTCCGGGTCGGACTCGTAGGCGGTGACCCAGATCCGCTCCGGGTCGAAGCCGTAGCCGCCCTGGTCCTGCGGCTTGGTGATCAGCTCCCAGGCGAAGCCGATGGCCTGCTCCTTGAAGTAGTCACCGAAGGAGAAGTTGCCCGCCATCTGGAAGAAGGTGTTGTGCCTCGTGGTGATGCCGACCTCGTCGATATCGCCGGTGCGCACGCACTTCTGGACACTGGTCGCGCGCGGGTAGGGCGGCTCCTCCTGCCCCAGGAAGTACGGCTTGAACTGCACCATCCCCGCGTTCACGAACAGCAGGTTGGGGTCCGCCAGGATCAGCGAGGCGCTCGGCACCTCGGTGTGTCCGGCACGGACGAAATGGTCCAGGAAGCGCCGTCGGATGTCGTGGGTCTGCACGGAAGTCCAGCCTACCGGCCCGGTTCATCCGATTTTCCGCTGCCCGGCCCTGCCCGCAGCCCGCGCACGATCCGGCGCAGTTTTCCGACCCTGGCGGCGACCTCGCGCTCGGCGCCGTGCTCGGTCGGGGCGTAGTAGTCGACGCCGACCAGTTCGTCCGGCGGGTACTGCTGCGCGAGCACTCCGCCCTGGTGGTCGTGCGGGTAGCGGTACCCCTGCGCGTTGCCGAGCCCGGCGGCGCCCGCGTAGTGGCCGTCGCGCAGGTGCGGCGGCACCGAGCCCGCCTTGCCCGCGCTCACGTCGGAGAGCGCCGCGCCGATCGCCGCCACCACCGCACCGGATTTCGGCGCGGTCGCCAGGTGGATGGTGGCCTGGGTCAGCGCCAGTTTGGCCTCGGGCATGCCGATCAGCTGCACCGCCTGCGCGGCGGCGACCGCGGTCTGCAGCGCCATCGGGTCGGCCATGCCGATGTCCTCGCTGGCGTGCACCACCAGCCTGCGCGCGATGAACCGCGGGTCCTCGCCCGCGCTGATCATCCTGGCCAGGTAGTGCAGCGCGGCATCCACGTCGGAGCCGCGGATGGACTTGATGAACGCGCTGATCACGTCGTAGTGCTGGTCGCCCGCGCGGTCGTAGCGCACGGCGGCCTCGTCCACGCTGGCCTCGACCAGCGCCAGGTCGACGGCGCCGCCGGTGGCCGAAGAGGTGGCCGCCTCCAGCGCGGTGAGCGCGCGCCGCGCGTCGCCCGCCGCGATCCGGACCAGGTGCTCGAGCGCCTCGTCGGTGACGGTGTAGGCGCCGCCGAGGCCGCGCGGGTCGGCGAGCGCGCGGCGCAGCACCGCGCGGATGTCGTCCGGGGTGAGCGGGCGCAGCTGCAGCACCAGCGAGCGCGAGAGCAGCGGCGAGACCACGGAGAAGGACGGGTTCTCGGTGGTGGCGCCGACCAGCAGCACGATCCGGTTCTCCACCGCGGCGAGCAGCGCGTCCTGCTGGGTCCGGGAGAAGCGGTGCACCTCGTCGATGAAGAGCACGGTCTGCTCGCCCGCGGTGAGCCTGCGCCGGGCCAGCTCGATGACGCCGCGCACCTCCTTGACCCCGGCGGAGAGCGCGGAGAGCGCCTCGAAGCGGCGCCCGGTGGCGGTGGAGACCAGCGAGGCGAGCGTGGTCTTCCCGGTCCCGGGCGGGCCGTAGAGCAGCACCGACGCCGCGCCGGAGCCCTCGACCAGCCTGCGCAGCGGCGAGCCGGGGCCGAGCAGGTGCTGCTGGCCGACCACCTCGTCCAGGGTCTCCGGCCGCATCCGGACGGCGAGCGGAACGAGTTCGCCAGCGCCCCGGAATTCGACGGACGCGAATTCCGGCTCGGCCGACGCCGATCCGGGCACGTCGAACAGCCCTTCGCTCATGGGTTCGACCGTACCGGGCCTGCTCACCCGCGCCGAGCGGTCAGACCGACCAGCGCTCCTCCAGCGTCGCGGAGACCCGCTCGGCGAAGTCGCCGACGTGGTCGTCGCCGATGCAGCGGGCGTCCTCGGCGAGCGCGGCCCACCGGTTGATCAGCGCCTCGGAGCGCGGCACCGAGAGGCCGTGCTCGCGGGCGGCGGCGATCCGCAGGTGGTCGACGGGCAGGAACCAGTAGGTGCTCAGCCACACCCAGATGAGCCTGGCCTCCAGGATCCGCTCGGCCAGCAGCTCGTCGTCGGCGAGCGCGGGCCAGACCCCGACCACCTCGGAGCGCCACGCCTCGATCATCTGCTGCGCCCGGTGCCGGGGCAGCTCGACGTCGCAGAGGCAGCCGGGGAAGGAGACCAGCGCGTACGCGACATCCAGCGAGGCGTCCCGGAAACCGCCCCACTCGTAGTCGAGGAACCGCGCGCCCTCGTCGTTCAGGATCACGTTGTCCGGGCACAGGTCCGAGGGGCTGAAGGCGCGGAAGCGACCCGCGGTGAACAACCGGTTGCCGCGCACGATGCGCTCGGCGATCTCGCCGGGCACGTCGACGCCGAGTTCGCGCTCCAGCATGCCCGGCACCTCGGAGACCGCGGCCTGCGCCTGCTGGGCGATGCCGTCCATCCGGTGCACCACGTCGACCCGGCGCAGCAGCGCGACGAAATCGGCCTCCCGGCCGACGGTCGCGGCGTGCATCCGGCCGAGCGCCTGCGCGTACGCCATCAGGCTGTTGTGCGTGGCGGTCTGGGTGCCCGCGCGCAGCACGTGCGTCATCTTGGCGTTCTCGCCGAGGTCGCTGAGGATCAGCAGCCGGGCGGGCAGGTCGTAGGCGACCAGGTAGGCGCCGGGGCGGTGCTCTCGGCTCAGCGCGGTGGTGAACTGGTAGGAGACGGCTTCGCGCAGGAAGGCGGAGTCGCTGCCCGCGACCCCCGGCACCACACTGCCGGGCACACCGGGCACGCCGGAGCCGTTCACCTGCTTGACGATCAGCGTGCGGGGTAGCGAGAAGGCGTTCTCCGCGACGCGGACCCGCAGAACCGTGGTTCTGCCACTCCCGCCGAGTTCGGTCGGGTCACTCAGCTTCACCGGAGCGCCCATCCGCTTTGTGAGCAAATGTTGCGCTGCGGCCACGACTTCGGCGGCGCGTTCGGCCAATAGTGCGGTCATCGTCTCTCAAAGTACTCGCATCGGGTCACTTTCAGCGAGCGGTTCGACAACCTTTCCGCGTCGCCCGGCGTGTCCCGCACGGCGCCGGCGCAACCCGCGCCGACGTGCTCGGCCCCGCCCGTGCGACCCGGCCCGCCCGGATCTCGACCGCGGTGTGGCACACCATGATCCGACCTTCGGCGGGGGGACACCGTCCCGCGTAGGCTTGGCCTCCTGCCGCCCCGCCTCCGCGTCGAAAGGGTCAACGGACGATGACCGAAAGCCACAACCGGCCCGGCTCGCAGCCTCAGGGTACCGGCCCGAAGCACGCGGCGCCGCAACCCGCGCCGCCGGAACCCCATCCCGGACCGGACGGTTCGGGATATGGGGGTCCGGCATACGGCCCGCAAGGCACCGGCCCCACCCCCACCGAGCAGATGTACAGCGGCTCGGGGGCGAGCGCGTACCCGGACGACCAGCCGCACTACGGCTACGAGAACCGGGCGCCCGAGGCGCTCGACGTCGGGCAGGCCATCAGCTACGGCTGGGAGAAGTTCCGGGCCGATCCGCTGACCTGGATCGCGGTCTCGGCGCTCGGCGTCCTGCTCTACCTGGTCTTCGTGCTCGTGGTCCGGGTCTTCGAGCCGACCTCGCTGTTCACCGTGCTGCTGCTGTTCCTGGTGCTGCTCGTCGCCGTCTGGGTGCTGCAGGCGGCCATGATCCGCGGCGCGCTCTACGAGGCGGACGGGCACCGACCGACGTTCGGCGCCTTCTTCCAGTACCTGAACGCGGGCAACGTGGTGCTCACCGCGCTGCTCGCCTTCACCCTCACCCTGCTGGCCGCGGCGTTCTGCCTGCTGCCCGGCATCGCGGTCGGCGTGCTGTGCATGTTCGCGCTGCACTTCGTGATCGACCAGGACCTCGGGCCGTTCGCGGCGCTGAAGGCCAGCGCGGGGCTGGTGGTCGGCAACCTCTGGCCGGTCGTGCTGCTGACGCTGGCCGTCGTGGTGATCACGCTGCTCGGGTTCCTGGTGTGCGGGCTCGGGCTGCTGGTGGCGTTCCCGATCGCCACCCTCGCGGTGACCTACGCCTTCCGCACCCTGACCGGCGGCGCGCTCTCCCCGGTGTGACCCGATCGCTCGCCGCGGAACGGACCGCGCTTTGCGCGCGCACCGGCGGCGCGACCGCCCGGCGTGCCGCCGAGGTGGGCGGCGGTCCGGCCGGACCGCCGCCCCCGAGGCTCAGCTCTGCGGCGCGGCCACCGCGACACCATTGGCTTTCGCCTGCGCCGGCTTGGCGTCCAGCCCGGCCTCCCGGCGCTGCTGCGCGGTGATCGGGGCAGGCGCGTCGGTGAGCGGGTCGACGCCGTTGCCGGTCTTCGGGAAGGCGATGACCTCGCGGATCGAGTCCAGCCCGGCCAGCAGCGCGACGATCCGGTCCCAGCCGAACGCGATGCCGCCGTGCGGCGGGGCGCCGAAGGCGAACGCGTCGAGCAGGAAGCCGAACTTCTCCCGCGCCTCCTCCGGCTCGATCCCCATCACCGCGAAGACCCGCTCCTGCACGTCGCGGCGGTGGATGCGGATGCTGCCGCCGCCGATCTCGTTGCCGTTGCAGACGATGTCGTAGGCGTAGGCCAGCGCCGCGCCCGGGTCGGTGTCGAAGGTCTCCAGCGACTCCGGCTTGGGCGAGGTGAAGGCGTGGTGCACGGCGGTCCAGGCCGAGTGCCCGAGCGCGACGTCGCCGCCCGCGGTGGCGTCGGCGGCGGGCTCGAAGAGCGGCGCATCCACGATCCAGACGAAGGACCAGGCGTTCTCGTCGATAAGCCCGACCTTGCGCGCGATCTCGCCACGGGCGGCGCCGAGCAGCCCGCGCTGCGCCTTGGCGGGCCCGGCCGCGAAGAAGACGCAGTCGCCGGGCTGCGCGCCGACGTGCGCGGCCAGCCCGGCCCGCTCGTCCTCGCTCAGGTTCTTGGCCACCGGCCCGCCGAGCTCGCCGTCCTCCCCGATCAGCACGTAGGCCAGCCCCTTGGCGCCGCGCTGCTTGGCCCACTCCTGCCAGGCGTCGAGCTGGCGCCGCGGCTGGCTCGCGCCGCCGGGCATGACGACCGCGCCGACGTACGGCGCCTGGAACACCCGGAACGGGGTGTTCGCGAAGTACTCGGTGCACTCGGTGATCTCGACGCCGAAGCGCAGGTCCGGCTTGTCCGAGCCGTAGCGCCGCATGGCCTCGGCGTAGGTCATGTGCGGAATGGGAGTGGGGATCTCGTGGCCGATCAGCTTCCACAGCGCGGCCAGGATCTCCTCGGCCAGCAGGATCACGTCCTCCTGCCGGACGAAGCTCATCTCCAGGTCCAGCTGGGTGAACTCGGGCTGCCGGTCGGCGCGGAAGTCCTCGTCCCGGTAGCAGCGCGCGATCTGGTAGTACCGCTCGATGCCGCCGACCATGAGCAGCTGCTTGAACAGCTGCGGGCTCTGCGGCAGCGCGTAGAAGCTGCCCGGCTGCAGCCGCGCGGGCACCAGGAAGTCGCGCGCGCCCTCGGGGGTGGAGCGGGTCAGCGTCGGCGTCTCGACCTCGACGAACTCGTGCCCGGCCAGCACCGCGCGGGCCGCCGCGTTGGCCTTGGAGCGCAGCCGGATCGCGTGCGCCGGGGTGTCCCGCCGCAGGTCCAGGTAGCGGTGCTTGAGCCTGGCCTCCTCGCCGGGCTGCTCGTCCAGCTGGAACGGCAGCGGGGCGCTCTCGTTCAGCACCTCCAGCTCGGTCACGTCGATCTCGATCGCGCCGGTCGGCAGCTCCGGGTTCTCGTTCCCGTCCGGGCGCCGCTCCACCGTGCCGGTGATCAGCACGCAGTACTCGGCGCGCAGCCGGTGCGCCTGGTTCGCGGCGTCACCCTGCCGGAACACCGCCTGCACCACCCCGGAGGCATCGCGCAGATCGATGAAGATCACGCCACCGTGGTCTCGCCGCCTGGCCACCCATCCGGTGAGGGTGACGGTCTGGCCGGCGTGCTCGCTTCGCAGCGAGCCGGCCAAGTGGGTGCGCAGCACGGGGATCCTTTCGACGTGGTTCGAGCACCGGTAGGGCGTGACCAGTGCGGTTGCCATCGTAGTGAGACCCGCCGAGCGAGGGGAAACCGATATCCGTCCACCCCGACCGGGTATAGCCGTGCCAAGCTGTACCGGCGCGCGGGCAGTTCGAACAGAAAGCGACGACATGACCTTCAACGAGGGCCTGCAGATCGACCCGAATCGGGCCTCCGGCGGCGGGCCGGGGCGGGGCGGCAAGATCGCGCTCGGCGGCGGCGCCGGCGGAATCATCCTGGTGGTGCTGGCGCTGCTGCTCGGCGGCGACCCCGGCTCCATCCTGGGCCAGTTCACCGGCGCGGGCGGCACCGAGGGGTCGAGCAGCGAGGGCACGCCGGAGCACTGCAAGACCGGCGCCGACGCGAACCGCTACGTGGACTGTCGGGTGGTGCTCACCGCGGAGAGCCTGGACGCGGTCTGGACCGAGCAGCTGCCCGCGCAGGCGCGGGTGCAGTACCAGGAGCCGAAGCTGGTGCTCTTCACCGGCGCGGTCAGCACCGGCTGCGGCAATGCCACCAGCGAGGTCGGCCCGTTCTACTGCCCGGCCGACAACTCCGCCTACTTCGACACCTCGTTCTTCCAGGACCTGGTCGACCGCTTCGGCGCCAGCGGTGGGCCGCTGGCCCAGGAGTACGTCGTCGCGCACGAGGTCGGGCACCACATCCAGACCCAGCTCGGCGATATCGCCAGGGCGCAGAACGACCCGCAGGGCCCGGAGTCCGGGGCGGTCCGCACCGAGCTGCAGGCCGACTGCTACGCCGGGCTGTGGGCGCACTACGCCGACAAGACGCCCGCGCCGGGCAGCGACGTCCCGTTCCTGCAGCCGCTCACCGAGACCGACATCAAGGACGCGCTGTCGGCCGCGGCGGCGGTCGGCGACGACCGGATCCAGCGGGCCTCGCAGGGCCGGGTGAACCCGGAGGCGTGGACGCACGGTTCGTCGGATCAGCGGCAGAAGTGGTTCCTGGCGGGGTATCGAACCGGGCAGTTGGCTGCCTGCGACACCTATTCGGCGCGAAACCTGGACAACCCGCCCGCCCTGCGCTGACCATCGTCTGCGGCCGGGAACCCGCCCGCCGCCGTTTCCAGAGAAGGACACTCGATGCGACGAGCACTGCTGCTGCCGGTGCTGCTGATCTCCACCCTGCTGGCAGGCACCGGGGCGGCGCAGGCCGAGCCGGGGACGCCGAGCGCGCAGCCGCCCGCGGCCGCCGTCCCGCTGCTCACCCTGACCGCCATCCCGAACGGCTGGCAGACCAGGGTGGACCTCCGCCCCGAGCTGCAGGTGTACGCCGACGGCCGCGCGGTGCGGGTGCCGGACGCCGTCGCCGCCGACCGCGGGCCGGACGCCGAGCCGCGCGAGGTCGAGGGGACGGTTCCGGGTGACGTCGTCAAGGCGGCGGTGAGCGAGACGGCGGAGCTGGCGAAGCTGGACCTCGGCATGCCGTCCGTCTCCGACCAGGGCTCGCACATCATCGACGTCATGCCGGAGCGGGACGCCGACGCGGTGCACGCCATCGTCTACGCCCCCGGGTTCACCGACGGGCTGAACGACGACCAGAAGCAGGCGCGCGAGCGCTTCGACCAGCTCTACCGCAAGCTCCTCGACGCCTTCGAGGAGAAGCGCTGAGCTGATCCGGGGCGGGCGCGCGCCCGCCCCGGATCAGAACTGGTCCTGGTCGTAGTCGGTGCCGAACAGCTCGTCGGTGTGCGTCGCCCCGATCACCTCGGGCGTCGACTCCCCCAGCGGACCGGTGAGATCGTCGTTGCCGGTGCGGCTCTGGTACGGCTGGACGTTCCGCCCGTGCTCGTCGTCGCCGCGCTGGCCCGCGCCCGCCGCACCCGGCGCGCCGCCCATGAAGCCGGACGAGCCGGAGGTGGTGGTCGCCGCCGTGCTGCTCGGCGCGCCCGTGAGCGGGGTCCCCGTCATGCCTGGCATGCCGCGCAGCGGCGCGACCACCGCGTTCGGCGTCGGCACCGCCTTCGGCGTGCCGGTGCCGGTCGGCGTGCCCGGGGTGTAGCCGGGGTTGCCGGTGCGGGTGGGCGAGCCGGGCACGATGCCGGGCGTGCCGGGGGTGCCGCTCGGCGACCCGCTGGGCGTGACCGAGGCGGGGGTGGTCGAGGACGGAGTGCCCGAGGTCGGGGTGTCCAGCCCGGCGGCCGTGGTGGCCGATTCCACCTCGTCCTTGGCCTGCGACATGATCGGCTCGGCGATGTTCTGCATGACCGCCTGCGCCACCTCCTGCGGCGCGGGTCCGCCGCCGGGCGCGATCAGCTGGTTGACCGCCGCCGTCAACTCGGCCGTCTTCCCCGCCAGGTCGCCGCGGGTAGTGTTGGCGACCGTGACAGCCCGGCCCAGATGCTCGGTGGCCGTTGCCATCAGCGTCGCCTGCGCGGGCGGGGTGACGATCACCGGCGCCAGCGCGACCGCCTGGGTCGCGAGCGAGGAGGCGATGCCGAGCAGCTGGGCATTGCCCTGCTGCACCACGGCCGCGGCGCGCTGGGTGATCTCGGCGATGTCGACCCCGCGGGTGCTGGTCTCGGTGCCCTGGTTCTGCGCCTGCTGCCCCGCCACCTGCGCGTTGCGCGCCGCCTGGCCCTGCCACAGCTGGTCGACCGTGGTCAGGCTGCCCTTGGCCACCTGCATCGCGGTCTCGATGGCCTGGGAGGAGGCGCTGAGGATGGCGGTCGGGTCGAACGCGCCGAGCACGCCGGTGCCGAAGCTGCCGAGCAGCTCCAGGATCGGCTTCATGAGCAGGTCGACCCCGGGCAGCGCGGGCAGCGCGAGCCCGTTCAGCAGCGCGCCGACCGGGTCGGCGGGGAGCGCGGGCAGCGGCGCCGCGGCGGCGTCGGTCGCGCCGCTGCCGAGCAGCCCGCTGTCCCGCGCGGCCTGCTGCGCGCCGCTCGCGGCCGCGGTGAGCGCCGAGCCCGCCTGCTGCGCCAGCTGGTGCACGCCGTCCAGCGCGCCGGCGGCGGTGCCGAGCAGGGCATCGGCCCCGCTCGCGACCTCGGGCGGCAACCCGGCGAGGACATCCTGTTCGGCGCCGGGGCCCGCGAGCCCCGGCAGCCCGGCGGGCACCGTTGACGTGCTGCCCGGCTCGTCGGTGATCCGCTGCGACAGCACGAATTCGGGTGCATCGACCGGCTCCGCGTCGGCGGGCAGCTGCGGCAGCACCACGTCCTGGATCGCGTACCGCGACGGGTCGGCGGTCGCGGTGAGCACCTCGTACGCGAGCGGCTCCGGCTCCGCGGGCGGGGCGATCACGCCGCCCGCGTCCAGCGGCCTCACTGCATGCCCCCGAACACGGCGCCGCTCGCGGCCTCCTGGCCGTCGTAGGCGGCGGCCGCGTTGAAGGCGGAGTTGGAGAGATCGCCGACCTTGGCCGAGAGGTCGTTGATGTCGCGCGCCTGCAGCACCTGCGCGGCCGCGAACATGGCCAGGTAGTCGGCCCCGATCAGGCCGAAGACCGGCGTCAGCGCGGACACATTGGCCACCGCGTCGAAATTCCCCGCCCCGGCGATCTGCCCCGCCACCCCGGCATTCGTCGCGGCGAAATCCCGCACCCCGTCGGTGTCCACCGAGAGATCGGTCATCCGAGTTGCCCCCCCAACATCGTCGTACACGTTCGTGGGGTCAATATAACGCAGAGCCCTGGACCGATTCAGCTGCCGAATGTCCGGAAAAGTAGAACGTGTTGCAATCTAGAACAAGTTCTATATTGTCGTCGCCATGAAGGTCGCAGTGACCGGCGCCGCGGGGTACCTCGGCTCCAACCTCCTCCCCCTGCTCACCGACCGCGGTCACCAGGTGATCGCCGTCGACCGCGCCGCGCCCGCGGGCCCCGCCGCGGACGGCGTCACCTGGGTGAGCGCCGACGTGCTCGACCCGGACGCCGTGCGCGCCGCGATCGACGGCGCCGAGATCGTCTACCACCTGGTCGCGGTGATCACCCTGGCGGACCGGAACGACCTGGCCTGGCGGGTGAACACCAGGGGTGTGCGGGTGGTGGCCGAGGCCGCGCTCGCGGGCGGCGCCCGGCGCATGGTGCACGCCAGCTCCATCCACGCCTACGACCAGTACGCGTGCGGCGGCCGGATCGACGAGCGCTCCGGGCGCTCCACCGACGCCGGGCTGCCGGTCTACGACCGCTCCAAGTGGGCGGGCGAGCAGGAGCTGCGCGCGGTGATCGAGCAGGGGCTGGACGCGGTGCTCTGCAACCCGACCGGCGTCTACGGCCCCGCCGACCACGGCACGCCGCTCTCCCGGATCAACCGGACGCTGCGCGACGCCGCCCGCGGCCGGATCCCCGCCATGATCGACGGCGCCTTCGACCTGGTCGACGTGCGCGATGTCGCGCAGGGGCTGATCCTCGCGGGCGAGCGCGGCCGCACCGGGGAGAACTACCTGCTCGGCGGGGAGATGGTCCGGATGCCGGAGCTGTGCCGGGAGGCGGCGCGCGCGGGCGGCACCCGGGGGCCGCGCTTCACCATCCCGGCCCGCCCGATCGAGCGCGCCATCCCGCTGCTCGCCCCGGTCGGCAAGCTGTTCAAGACCGACATCGTCTCCAAGGCCGCGCTCGGCGCGCTGGTCTCCGCGCCGGAGGTCGATCACGGCAAGGCGAGCACCGAACTCGGATACGCCCCGCGCCCGATGCGAGAAACCGTCGGTGACCTGGTCCGGTTCTTCGCCGACGGCACCCTGCCGCCGCGCCAGGCGCCCGCGGACACGCTTGACACCGCCTAGAACGGGTGTTCGACTGATGGGGTGCGATGGCAGGGGCAGTCCCTCGACGCGGACGACGGCGCGCTACCCGGGCTGAGCCGGGCCGACTTCGTCCGCACCGTCCGCACGCCGGAGTTCGACGGCGTCACCTTCCACGAGGTGCTCTGCAAGAGCGCGCTGAACGAGGTGCCGGACGGCGCCAACCTGCCGTTCCGCTGGACGGTGAACCCGATCCGCGGCTGCTCGCACGCCTGCCGCTACTGCTTCGCCCGCCCGACCCACGAGTACCTCGAGCTGGACGCGGGCGCGGACTTCGACTCCCAGCTGGTGGTCAAGACCAACGTCGCGGCGGTGCTCCGGCGTGAGCTGCGCCGCAAGTCCTGGCGCCGCGAGCCGGTCGCGCTCGGCACCAACACCGACCCCTACCAGCGGGCCGAGGGCCGGTACCGGTTGATGCCCGGCATCATCCGGGCGCTCGCCGCCTCCGGCACGCCGTTCTCGGTGCTCACCAAGGGCACGCTGCTGCGCCGGGATCTGCCGCTGCTCGCCTCGGCCGCGAGCGAGGTCCCGGTGCGGCTCGCGGTCTCGCTCTCCATGCTCGACCCGGAGCTGCACCGCGGCCTGGAGCCGGGCACGCCCGCGCCAAGGGCCCGGCTGGAGCTGATCGCCGCGCTGGCCGACGCGGGCTTCGCGGTGAACGTCATGGTCGCGCCGGTGATCCCGTACCTCACCGACGGCAGCGAGCAGCTCGACGCGCTCTTCGGCGCGCTGGCAAGGGCCGGGGCGGAGTCGGCGACCGCCTTCCCCATGCACCTGCGCGGCAGCACCAAGGGGTGGTTCCTGGGCTGGCTCGCCGAGCACCACCCGGCGCTGCTGCGCCGCTACCGGCAGCTGTACGGCCGCGGCGCCCAGGTCTCCCCCGAGTACGCGGCCTGGCTGCGCGGGCGGATCGACCCGCTGCGCGAACGGCACGGGCTGGTGCGCGACAGCGCGGTCAGCGCACCGGCCCCGCGGCCGGAGCCGGGGCCCGCCCCGCAGCTCGCGCTCTTCGGCTGAGCCGATACCCGCGAGTACGCCGGACGGCGCGGGCCCGCGCGGGTACCTTGGCGGATGCGCCCCGAGCACCACTCGACGACGAGGACGGTGAGGCAGCGATGTCTGTGCCCCCCGAGCATCCGGCACCGGCCCGAGGGCCCACCCCGCTGGACCGCGTGGTGATCCGCTTCGCCGGCGATTCCGGCGACGGCATGCAGCTCACCGGGGACCGGTTCACGCACGAGGCGGCCGCCTTCGGCAACGACCTCGCCACCCAGCCCAGCTTCCCCGCCGAGATCAGGGCACCGCAGGGCACGCTGCCCGGGGTCTCCTCGTTCCAGATCCAGATCGCCGACCACGACATCCTCAGCGCGGGCGACCAGCCCGACGTGCTGGTCGCCATGAACCCGGCCGCGCTCGCCGCCAACCTGGCCGAGCTGCCGCGCGGCGCCACCGTCATCGTGGACACCGACGAGTTCACCCGGCGCAACCTGACCAAGGCCGGGTACGCCGGAAACCCCCTGGACGACGGCGCTCTCGGCGACATCGTGCTGCACCGGGTGCCGATGACCACGCTCACCGCGGGCGCGACCGAGGCGGCGGGAGCGGGAAAGAAGGACGGCAAGCGGGCGCGGAACATGTTCGCGCTCGGGCTGCTCTCCTGGATGTACGGCCGCCCGATCGGCGGCACCGAGCGCTTCCTGCGGGAGAAGTTCGCGCGGCGGCCGGAGATCGCGGAGGCGAACCTGCTCGCCTTCCGCGCCGGATTCGCCTACGGCGAGACCACGGAGAGCTTCGCCACCACCTACCACGTCGCCCCGGCCGCGCTGCCGCCGGGCACCTACCGGCAGGTCACCGGGAACACCGCGCTCGCCTACGGCGTGCTGACCGCGGGCAGGCTGGCCGGGATCCCGGTCTTCCTCGGCAGCTACCCGATCACCCCGGCCTCGGACATCCTGCACGAACTGAGCAGACACAAGGCCTTCGGCGTCACCACCTTCCAGGCCGAGGACGAGATCGCGGGCATCGGCGCGGCGCTCGGGGCCGCGCTGGGCGGCGCGCTCGGGGTGACCAGCACCTCGGGGCCCGGGCTCGCGCTGAAGAGCGAGACGATCGGGCTGGCGGTGATGACCGAGGTGCCGCTGGTCGTGATCGACGTGCAGCGCGGCGGCCCCTCCACCGGGCTGCCCACCAAGACCGAGCAGGCCGACCTGCTGCAGGCGCTGCACGGCCGGAACGGGGAGTCGCCGGTGCCGGTGCTGGCCCCGCGCTCCCCCGCGGACTGCTTCGCCACCGCCGTCGAGGCGGCCAGGATCGCGCTGGTGCACCGCACGCCGGTGCTGCTGCTCTCCGACGGCGCCATCGCGAACGGGTCGGAGCCGTGGGCGATTCCGCGGGTGGCCGAGCTGGCGCCGATCGACCCCGGCTTCGCCGCGCCCGACCCCGAGCACGAGTTCCTGCCCTACGCCCGCGACCCGGAGACGCTGGCCCGCCCCTACGCGGTGCCGGGCACGCCGGGGCTGGCGCACCGGATCGGCGGGCTGGAGAAGGCCGACGGCACCGGCGACATCTCCTACGACCCGGCCAACCACGACCTCATGGTCCGGCTGCGCCGCGCCAAGATCGACGGCATCGGCGTACCCGACCTCGAGGTGGACGACCCGGACGGCGCCGCCGAGGTGCTGCTGATCGGCTGGGGCAGCTCGTACGGCCCGATCGGCGAGGCCTGCCGCCGAGCCCGCCGCGGCGGCCGAGCGGTGGCGCACGCGCAGCTGCGCCACCTCAACCCCTTCCCGGCGAATCTCGGCGCGGTGCTCGGCCGGTACCGCACGGTGGTGGCGCCGGAGCTGAACGGCGGCCAGCTCGCGCTGCTGCTGCGCGCCCGCTACCTGGTCGACGTGGTGCCGTGGACCAGGACCACCGGCACCGCCTTCCCGACCGCCGAGCTGGTCGGGGTGATCGACGCGGCGCTGGACGGCTCGATCCGGGACCTGGAGCGGGACAAGGACTCCGCCGCCCGCGCGCGGGCGACCTACCGGACCGGGGGCACCCGATGACGATCACCGACGACCAGGCGCACTCCGGGCTCGCCCACGTGCCGCTGGCGTTGACTCCGCAGCAGGCCAGGGACTACACCACCGACCAGGAGGTGCGCTGGTGCCCCGGGTGCGGCGACTACGTCATCCTGGCCACGGTGCGCGGCTTCCTCGCCGAGCTCGGGCTGCGCCGGGAGAACCTGATGTTCGTCTCCGGGATCGGCTGCTCCAGCCGCTTCCCGTACTACCTGGACGCCTACGGCATCCACTCCATCCACGGCCGGGCGCCCGCCATCGCGACCGGGATCGCGGTGACCAGGCCGGACCTCTCGGTGTGGGTGGTGACCGGCGACGGCGACGCGCTCTCGATCGGCGGCAACCACCTGATCCACGCGCTGCGGCGCAATGTGAACCTGACCATCCTGCTCTTCAACAATCGGATCTACGGCCTCACCAAGGGGCAGTACTCGCCGACCTCGGAGCCGGGCAAGGTCACCAAGTCGACGCCGCTCGGCTCGGTCGACCACCCCTTCGACACGCTCGCGCTCGCGCTCGGCGCGGACGCGAGCTTCGCCGGGCGGGCACTGGACTCCGATCGAGCCGGGCTCTCCGAGGTGCTGCGCGCGGCGGTCGCGCACCGCGGCGCGGCCTTCGTGGAGATCCTGCAGGACTGCCCGATCTTCAACGACGGCGCCTTCGACGCGCTGCGCCGCGCGGAGGCGCCGCGGCACCTGATCCCGCTCCGGCACGGGGAGCCGCTGCGCTTCGGCGCCGAGCGCGAGTTCGCCGTCGTGCGTGCGGGGTTCGGGCTGGCGGTGGCGCGGGCGGACGAGGTCGACGCGGCGAAGGTCGTCGTGCACGACGCGCACAGCGCCGACCCCGGGTACGCGCACGCCCTGGCCCGGCTCGGCGACCAGGGGCTGGACCACGTGGTCACCGGCATTCTCCGCGACGTCCCGCGGCCGACCTACGACGACGGGGTGCGCGCCCAGCTCGCCGCCGCCGGAGCGCCGGGCGATCTCCAGGCGCTGTTGGACGGCCCCGAGACCTGGACCGTCCGCCCGGCCGAGCGCTGACCGCACCCGGCGCCCCACCACCCTGCGCCGCAGGCCCGGCCACGCGGCGTCGGACGACCGCGTTCCGGCCCGGGAGCGGGGCTCAGGCGTTCTTGGCGAAGCCGAGGTCGACCACGGCGGCGCGCTCCTGCTCGAGTTCGGCCACGCTCAGATCGATCCTGGCCCGGGAGAAGTCGTCGATCTCCAGGTCGGGCACGATCCGGTAGGCACCGTCGGCGCAGGTCACCGGGAACGAACTGATCAGCCCCTCGGGCACGCCGTAGGAGCCGTCGGAGGGCACCGCCATGGAGGTCCAGTCGCCCGGCGCGGTGCCGAGCACCCAGTCGTGGATGTGGTCGATGGCCGCGCTCGCGGCGCTGGCCGCGGAGGAGGCGCCGCGCGCCTCGATGATCGCGGTCCCGCGCTGCTGCACGGTCGGGATGAAGTCGCGCTCCACCCAGATCGGGTCGGCGAGCACCGCGCGGGCGTCCCGGCCGCCGATGGTGGCGTGCGTGATGTCCGGGTACTGGGTGGCGGAGTGGTTGCCCCAGACCGCGACGCGCGCGATCTCGGCGGCGGGCACCCCGGTCTTGCGGGCCAGCTGGGCGAGCGCGCGGTTGTGGTCCAGCCGGGTCATGGCGGTGAAGCGCTCGGCGGGGACGTCGGGGGCGTTGCTCGCGGCGATGAAGGCATTGGTGTTGGCGGGGTTGCCGACCACGAGCACCTTGACGTCGTCGGCGGCGACCGCGTTGAGCGCGGCGCCCTGCTCGGTGAAGATCGGGCCGTTGGCGGCCAGCAGGTCGGCGCGCTCCATCCCCGCGGTGCGCGGCCTGGCGCCGACCAGCAGCGCCACATTCGCCCCGGCGAAACCGGTCCACGGGTCGTCGCTGATGTCCACCGACTCCAGCAGCGGGAAGGCGCCGTCCTCCAGCTCCATCGCCACGCCCGCCAGCGAGGCGACCGCGGCCGGGATCTCCAGCAGCCGCAGCCGCACCGGGGTCCGGGCGCCGAGCATGGCGCCGGAGGCGATCCGGAAGAGCAGCCCGTAGGCGATCTGGCCCGCGCCGCCGGTCACGGCGACGGTGACGGGAGCGGGGCGCTCGGTGCTGGTCACGACGGACTCCTGTTCACCAGGGTGGACGGTCACCCCAACCCTACTGAGCCGCACCGCCGCGGGCCGCCGATGGTGAGCGAGCAGACAGCTCAGGCCAGGTCCGCGATCTCCCGGTCGCTGAGCACCACCGCGCGCCGGTGCCCGGCGTCCAGCGCGGCGCGCACCGCGCGGTAGAGCGGGCGCTGCTCCAGCGGGGCGTCGCGGGCCTCGGCGCGCAGCTGCGCCACCAGCACCGAGGAGAGCGCCAGCGCCGCCGCCAGCGGAGTGGCGGCCAGCGCGTCGGCCAGGCCGCGCAGCCCGAGCAGCGGCAGCTCCCTGCCCCTGGCCGCGCCCGCCTCGGCATCGGCGCCGCCGGTGTAGAGCGCGAGCGGGACGGTGATCGCCGGACCGCCCGCGGTGATCCGCAGCGCGACCCGGCTGATCCGGCCGGGCAGCACCAGCACCGCGACCTCGGTGGCCGCCGCGGCGTCCACCCGGCGCTCGCCGAAGGCGGTGCGGGCGTGGATCACGCCGCCGGCCAGCCACATCCGGCGGCGGCGCAGCGCCGCCACGGTGAGCACGGTCGGCGCCGCGATCACCAGGAACACCGCGAGCGCGGGCGCCGGGCCGAGCAGCGCCGCGGCCACCAGCGCCGCGACCAGCCCCGCCCCCGCCGCGATCAGCGCGAGCCTGCGCAGCATCGGGGCGTAGACCTCGGGCTCGACCAGGTCAAGCCCGACCGGCGGCCGCTCCGGGGCAGGCGCGGGCTTCGGGGCGGCGTCCTCGTGCGCGGCGTCCTCGTTCATCCTGCGCTCCTCTCCGGCTCAGCCGAGCTGATCGCGCAGCACGCCCGCGACCTCGGCCAGCGGCACCTGCCGCTGCTCCCCGTCGGCCAGGTTCTTCACCCCGATCGTGCCATCGGCGAGGTCACGGTCGCCGAGGACCAGCGCGAAGCGCGCGCCGGAGCGGTCGGCGGCCTTCATGGCGCCCTTCACCCCGCGCCCGCCGTAGGCCAGGTCGACCCGCAGCCCGGCGCCGCGCAGCTCCCCGGCCAGCACGACGAGCCGCTGCTTGGCGGCATCGCCGAGCGGCACCCCGTAGACGTCGCAGCGGGCCGGGTTGCCCGCCTCCCTGCCCTCCGCCCGCAGCGCGAGCACGGTGCGGTCGACCCCGAGGCCGAAGCCGATCCCGGAGAGCTCGAGGCCGCCGAGCTGCCCCATCAGCCCGTCGTAGCGGCCGCCGCCGCCGATCCCGGACTGGGCGCCGAGGCCGTCGTGCACGAACTCGAAGGTGGTCTTGGTGTAGTAGTCCAGGCCGCGGACCATGCGCGGGTTCACCACGTACGGCACGCCGAGCGCGTCCAGGTACCCGAGCACCTGCTCGAAGTGCGCCTTGGCCGATTCGGACAGGTGGTCGAGCATGAGCGGGGCGTTCGCGGTCAGCGCGCGGACCTCGGGGCGCTTGTCGTCCAGCACGCGCAGCGGGTTGAGCTGGGCGCGGCGCCTGGTCTCCTCGTCCAACGGCAGCCCGAGCAGGAACTCCTGCAGCAGCTCGCGGTACTGCGGGCGGCAGGTGTCGTCACCGAGCGAGGTGAGCTCCAGTCGGAAGTCGGTGAGCCCGAGCCCGCGGAACCCGGCGTCGGCGACGGCGATCACCTCGGCGTCCAGCGCCGGGTCGTCCACCCCGATCGCCTCGACGCCGACCTGCTGCAGCTGCCGGTACCGCCCGGCCTGCGGCTGCTCGTAACGGAAGAAGGGGCCCGCGTAGCAGAGCTTGACCGGGAGCTGGCCGCGGTCGAGGCCGTGCTCGATCACCGCCCGCATGACCCCCGCGGTGCCCTCGGGGCGCAGCGTGACGCTGCGCTCGCCGCGGTCGGCGAAGGTGTACATCTCCTTGCTGACCACGTCGGTGGACTCCCCGACGCCGCGCGCGAAGAGCCCGGTGTCCTCGAAGATCGGCAGCTCCACGTGCCCGTATCCGGCCAGCCGGGCGGCGCCGACCAGCCCGTCGCGCACGGCGACGAACTCGGCCGAAGCGGGGGGCAGGTAGTCCGGGACTCCCTTGGGCGCGGAGAAGCTGCTGGTCTTGGTCACGGTGGTCCAGTTTCCTCCACCGGGTGGCGCGGAGTCCAACCGGTTCCGCACAGGCGCGAGCCGCCTCCGGGCGAGATGGCACACTCGTCTACCGGAAGTCACGGAAACGGGAGGATCTGCCAGTGCCGAGCAACGAACAGCGACGGGCCGCGGCGAAGCGGAAGCTGGAGCGCCAGCTGGCCAACCGGGCGGAGCGGGCGCGCAAGCGCAGGCAGCTGACGATCGCGGGGTCGGTACTCGGGGTCGTGCTGGTCGCCGCGGCGGGCGTCGGCGTGTACTTCCTCACCAGGGGCGAGGACAGCACCGCCGACCAGGCCGAGGCCTCGCTCTCCAGCACCCCGGTCCCGGGCGAGCTGCCCGCCGTCGCGCCCAAGCCCGCGACCGTCGACTGCACCTACCGGGACGGGCAGAAGCCCGCGGACAAGCCGGTGCAGAAGCCGACCAAGACCACCGGCATCCCGACCACCGGCGCCGACGCCACGCTGAGCATCAGCGTCGACACCAGCCAGGGCCCGCTCGGCATCACCCTGGACAACGCGGCATCGCCGTGCACCGTCAACAGCTTCGCCAGCCTGGCCAGCCAGGGCTTCTACGACGGCACCAACTGCCACCGCCTCACCGCGAGCGAGGGGCTGAAGGTGCTGCAGTGCGGCGACCCCACCGGCACCGGAAGCGGCGGCCCCGGTTACGAGTACGACAACGAGTACCCGACCGACCAGTACGACCCGATGGATCCCGCCGCCGGCGAACCGGTTCCCTACCAGCGCGGCGTGCTCGCCATGGCGAACGCGGGGCCCGGCACCAACGGCAGCCAGTTCTTCCTGGTCTACGCCGATTCCCAGCTCCCGCCGCAGTACACGATCTTCGGCCGGGTGGACGACGCGAGCATGGCCACCCTGGACCGGATCGCCGCGGTCGGCACGGACAACGCGGGCGGCCCCGGGGACGGCGCGCCGAACCAGCCCATCACGCTGAACACCGTCCAGATCGACTGAACGACACGCAGATGACCACGCACATTCGTCGGCACATCCTGTAATCTCGACTGAGGAGCATTCTCGGTCGCGGGGCCTGAAGGGAGTTCCGCCGGTAGCCATTTCCCTACCGAGTGGTCCCTGGAGGTCCCGCGACGTTCGTCTGGTGCACCACCACATCAGATAACTGCGGCATCGGGGAGCAGCCATGGCCGAGGAATTGGACGACATCGGCAAAGAGACCGCCGCGGTGATGCGGACCATGTTGCAGATCGCGACCCTGGTCGCGCTCCGCACCAGGGAACGCGGTCAGAAGGAAGCCGAGGCCCGCGTCAAGGTCACCGAGGCCAGGATGAAGGAAGCCAGGGAGCTGCAGGTTCGCGAGGCCAGGGAATCCAAGTCCAAGGACCCGCGCAATGTCGAGCTGAGCAGGCTGATGGACCGCGCGCCGACGCCGTCGAAGGGGCTGTCGCTGGAGAAGGACAAGCTCGCGGCCGAGCGCGACTCCATCGGCATGGCGGCGGCCGAGTCCGCCGTCGCGGCGACGCCGACGATCCGCTACGACTCCGCGGAGCGCCGCACCGCCATCGCGCAGCACCTCGAAAGGCTCGGCGTGGCACCGGAACTCGCGGCCGTGCGGATGCTCGTCGAGGCGGGCCACGGCAGGCCGCCGGAGGAGGCGGTCCGCACCAGGCCGGACGCGCCGTCGGTGCAGCGCGGCGGCCGCGAGCAGGACCCGCGCGGCCTGCAGCGCACCCGGAACTGAGACCGCGGCCCGCGGGCGGTCTGCCACCGCCCGCGGACCGGGATCAGATCCGGTACTCCCCCATCGAGGGATCGGCGAACATACCCTGCTGCGGCGACTTCACCGGCAGCGGGTTGAGCATGTCCTTGTGCCCGTTGCGCACGCTGCAGTACTTGAACGGCCCGCGCGGGTCGAACAGCTTCGCCATGTGCGGGTCGGCGTGGTCGAGGAACCACACGCTCATGCCGGTCGCGCTGTCCAGCCGGTAGTGCTCCCAGGCGCGCCACAGCGCGTCCAGCCGGGCCGCCGCCTCGGCGTGCTTGTACCACTCCGGGCACCAGACGGTGTCCCCCAGGTCGGTGACCTGGCGCTGGTACACCACGCTCAGGTAGTTCTCCACGAACTCCACCACGGTCGCGTAGACCATGGGTTGCTGCTGCTGCGGTTCCGTCACAGCGGCCGCACCTCCTCGATCTGCCCCTGATCCTCGCCGGCGATCTTCTTGTCGAGCGACGGCGACCCGTAGAGGTCGGTGATCTCCGTCTTGCGCTGCGGATCGTGCTGCGAGATGGAGTTCTTCACTTCGGCAGCGTACTCGCCTTCCCACCACGGCACCGTCCGAACGAGTACCGGCGGCGCGCCGGAGGCGAACACGACGATCCGGCCGCGCGGCAGCTGGGCCAGGGCCTGCACGCTGAGCGTGGTGGACGAGCCGAGCGAGCGCGAATAGCTCTTGCCGCCCGAGGATTCCGAGACCGACTGCGAGATGGCGTCGTGCGAGCCGATCGCCTCGGAGCGCTCGCGCAGGAAGTTGGTGTCGTCAACCCCGCTTCCCAGCACCTTGATGTTCGCGGCGGCCCAGAGCGCGTTCATCCCGGCCTGCCCCCAGCAGCGCACGCCCTGCGCCCAGGACTGCAGCACCGTCATGACCACGATGCCGCGCGAGCCGAAGTGGCTGTACTGCTTGGGCAGGTCCTTCCAGCGCACCACGTTCGCGGCCTCGTCGAGCACCGCGAGCAGCGGGATCGGCAGCCTGCCGCCGCGCGACCTCGACGCCTTGCGCATCGCCACGTCGATCACCGCCTCGGTGAGCGCGCTCACCAGCGGCGACGCCGAGCCGCGGCCCTCGAGCGAGAGGCTGTAGAGGGTGCCGTTGCGCTCCAGGAACTCCAGCTCGTCGAATTCGCGGCGGTCGTCGCCGCGGGAGACCCACGGGTGCACGTTGGAGAGCTTGAGGCAGCGCACCATCTTCTTGGCGGTGCCGAAGATGCCGCTCTTCGTGCGCGGGTCGGCGTTGTACTGGGAGGACAGGCCGGAGGCGGTGAAGTGGTGCCTGGCCTGGCGCAGCAGCTCGATCGGCTCGGTGTCGAGCGGGTTGGTGACCCACTCCCAGATCTGGGTGATCGGGCGCGGATTCCCCGGCCCGTCGCCGACCGCGGCGGCCAGGAAGAGCCCGGCCAGCAGATCCTCGGCCTCGGGGTCGAAGAAGGCGTCGCCCTTGGCGTCCTCGCCGTCGTCGCCGTCGGCGAAGTGCCCGGCCAGCCGGGCGGCGCGCATCTCGCAGCCCTCGTGCGCGGCATCCACCCATTTGAGCGGGTCCCAGAACCAGGTGGGCTCCTCGCCCGCCACGTTCTGCGGGTCGAAGACGAAGGTCGGGCTGCCCTTGAGCTGCCTGACGTCCCGGGTGGCGTCCACCACGTCGCGCTTGTTCGAGGTGGCGAGGACCGGGCCGATGGCGGTGAGGATGGCCGGGATCACCCTGGACGTGGACTTGCCCTGCCGCGGACCCCAGATGTCCAGGTGCAGGTCCTCGTACGAGCCGTAGAGCATGACGCCGTCGGCGACGCCGATGCCGATCGGAACGCCCGGGCTGTCGTCGGCGCCGAGCCGCATGCCGAGCTGCTCGGCCTTGCTCCGCACCCCGGCCTCGGTGAGCGCGGCGATGGCGCCGCCGTTGCCCATCTTGTCGGCCCGGTCGTCCACGCCGAGCCTGCCGACCGCCGCCTTCTTGGCCCGGCGCTTGCGGAGCCAGACGAAGGCGACGACGGCGGCGATGACGAGCAGGATCAGCGCCGTGGTCGCGGGCGGCCAGCGGATCTCGCCCTTGACCAGCTGGATCACGATGTCGACCGGGTTGAACGGCATCGTCTGCGCGGGCGTCACGAAGCGGTTGCCCAGGTGCAGCGCGACGTACAGCGTGCCGAAGACCGCGAAGCCCGCGTAGACGGCGTACAAACCGAGGTCGGGACCCACCGCCGCGGGATCCTTGACCACGTTCTTCTTAGCCATGCGCTCCTCCGGACTCTGAGATGGGACGATCAGCGGAAACCGTCGAGCCGCCAGCCGTCGCCGGTCCGCACCACCGTGGCGATGACGGTGGCGGGCGGCAGCGGCTCCTGCCGACCGTTCGGGTACTCGACGGTCTGCTCGATTCCGATCTTGAACTGTTGCACGTTCGGGTCGGCCGCGGCGGGCGGCCGCTCCCCGGACGCGAAGGTGAAGGCGCGCACCGTCGCCCCCGCGGCGGCCCACTCCCCCCACTGCAGCGTCGGCTTCGCCGCCTCCCCGGCGGGCGCCTCCGCGGTGCGGATCAGGCTGGGGCCGAGGAACTTCCGGGCCCTGGCGAGGGAGTCACCCGGCACCTCGGCGGCCGGGTTCCAGGTGTAGATCTCGCGCAGCGCCGCCACCGCGACCCCGTCCGGGGTCACCGGGTCCGGCGCCGGGACGGCCTCGAGCAGCCGGGTGGTGGTGGCGGCCCCGTTCGACCCGCCGGGCGCGGCCGGGTCCGGATCCCGGCCGCCGCAGGCGGCGAGCAGCACCGCGATGCCCGCCATCAGCACCACCACCAGCGTCGCGCGTGATTTCCCCTTACCGCTCAAGGTTAACCCGTCCGCGCACGTCGACCGAGCATTCACAGCACCCTCCTCACCCTGGCGTCGCCGGGCACCGGCACCTCGGTGACGCCGCCGCCCTGACCGTTCGCGCCCGGCACCGCCTGAATCATGCCGCCGTTCCCGGCGAACACCCCGACCTGCGCCGGGCCGCGCGTGCCGAAATCGCTGAAGACCAGGTCGCCGGGGGCGGCCTGGGCCAGCGGCACCTCGGCGCCCGCCTCCCACTGCTGCTCGGCGGTGCGCGGCAGCGTGACCGTGCCGGACGAGGCCGCGAAGACCGCCGCGGCGGTGAGGCCGGGCCCGTCCAGGCCACCGCTGCTCGGGCCCTGCGGCCCGCCGCCGCCCCAGACGTACGGGGTGCCGACCCACTCCTGCGCGGCGGCGAGCACCTGGGCGGTGCCGCCGCCCTCCTCCGGGGTGAAGCGCCCGTTCGAGCCCGGATCGCGGTACTCCGGCTCCATGGCGAGGATATTGCGCACGTAGGGCGCGGTTTCGGAGAGGTGCGCGGCGTACTGGTTCGGCATGCCGCCGGAGGCGAGCACCGCGCCCTCGCCCGCGTTGTAGGCGGCCAGCGTGAGCGGGACCAGGTCGCCGCGGACCCGGCCGTCCGCGATCCAGCCCCTGATCTTGCCCGCGATGGCGCACATGTAGCGGCCCTGGCCGATGATGGCGTCGCCGTCGTCCCACACGCTGGCGGTGCCGTTGCCGTCGGCGTCGATGACGTAGGGCTGGCCGTCGTCCGGGTTGGTGGAGGCCGCGGTGCCGGGCAGGAACTGGGCCAGCCCCTGCGCGCCCGCGGGCGAGGTCAGCCCGCGCCGGAAGCCGGACTCCTGCCTGGCCTGCGCGGCCAGCAGCGAGGGGGTAATCTCCGGGCACAGCGAGCCCGCCCTGCGGTACCAGATCTCCAGCTCCGCCGGGACCTTGCCGCCCGCCAGCGCGCCGCCCGCGCTGCCGAAGCCGCGGCTGCACCGCGGGTCGGCCGAGTAGGCTTGCGCACCACCGACGTCCGGGGTCGGCGCGCCGTCCAGCCACGGCATCGGGTCGATCTGCCTGCCCCCGGTGAAGCGGCCGCCGGGGACGACCTCGAAGTGCAGGTGCGGGCCGCTGGACTCGCCCGCCGAGCCGACCTCGCCGATGGGCTGGCCCGCGCGCACGGTCTCGCCGACCGCGACCCCGACGCCGCTGTCCCACATGTGGCCGTACACCGCGGAGTAGGCGCGGCCGTTGGTGTCCACCGAGTCGATGACGATCCAATTGCCGAAGCCGGAGGCGGGGCCTGCGGCGACCACCCTGCCGTCGGCGACCGAGTAGATCGGGGTGCCGTCGGCGGCGGCGAAGTCGACGCCGCGGTGCGCGCCGCCGCGGGTGCCGAAGGAGTCGGAGACCGAGTAGGTGCCGGTGGCCAGCGGCAGCGTGCGGCGCAGCGGGCCCGCGCCCGCGGCGAGCGACGGGGTGTCGGTGACCGATGGACTCGCCGACGCGGAGGGCGCGTTCAGCCAGCCGGAGCCCTCCGGCGCCGCGGTGGCGCCCGCGCGCGGGTCGCCGGGGGCGTACCCACCGAGCGGCGGCAGCACCGAGCCGGAGCCGAGCACGCTCGCGTCCTCGCACGGGTCCTCGACCGCGGGCAGCACGATCACCAGGACCACGGCGATGAGCCCGATGACGGAGCCGAGTGCGAGGTAGAGGACGGAGCGCGCGTTCACCGAGGGCTCACGTGCGGCGCCGGGTCTCGTTCAGGGTGTCGGCGAGGGTCCGGTTCATCTCGGCGGCGGCGGCGAGCTGCTGCTGCAGCAGCGCCACCTTGCGGCGCAGCGCCGCCGCGTCCATCCGCTCCAGGCTCGGCCCCTCGGCGGCGCGCACCCAGTTGCGCACCGAGTTGGTGTGCACGCCGATCTGGTCGGCCACCACCCGGCACGCCTCGGACTCGCTGCTCAGCGTGCTCGCCAGCGCGAGCACCTGCTGCACCGCCGCCTGCCGCACCTCCGGGGAGACCCGGCGGTACGACCGGTGCGGCATCATCGGACGCGCCTCTCGCCCGCCGGGCCGCTCACGCCGCGCTCCCCGAATCACCGCGCCGAGTGGACTCGGTGAACTCGCTGAAGCGCTGGTTGGTCTCGTGGATCCCGCTCTCCTTCTCGGAGAGCGTGAACTCCATGTGGAACGGAATGCCCGGCCTGCGGTCCTCGCCGATCTTGAGCAGGAACTTGCCGGTGCCGGGCGGCGACGGCCGCTGCTGCCCCGGCTTCAGCGCTTCGCCGGTGAGCGCCTGCGGCGCCGACCAGCTGGTCACCATCTCCTGCTCGGCGGCGGTGAACGGCACCGTGCTGTCCAGCCGGTTGAGCTCCTCGGCGGGCAGCGCGCCGAAGATCTTGGCGCGCGCGCGTTCCAGGAAGCCGAGCGCCTTGGCGATCGCCGCCTCGGAGCCGAGCGCCTGCAGGTCCTTGATGGTGTGGCTGATCATGATCAGCGCGGTCGCGATGGTGCGCTGCAACCGGGTCAGCTCGTCCACCCGGTCGACCATGAAGTCGCCGAGGCCGAGCACCTGCCACAGCTCGTCCATCACCACCTGGAAGTAGCGCTGCGGGCCGAGCCCGGCGTCGGCGAGCACGTGCGCCGCCTCGACCGAGGCGAAGCCATCCGCCCAGCAGGCCAGCATGACCGCGGCCTTGAGCTTCTTGTCGCCGGTGGGGATGTGCGAGACGTCGATCGCCACCGCCACCGCGGAGGTGTCGATCGGCACCGAGGTCTGGCCGTTGAAGACCGCGCCGAACGGGCCCTGGGTGAGCGCGCGCAGCGAGCGCCGCAGGTTCTTGATGGCGACCTGGTACTCGGCCTCGTCGTCGGCGCCCGCGTCGAGCATGAGCTCCTCGCCGCCGTCCACGATCACCTCGAGGAGGTTCTCCATGATCGGCGGGCTCTCCGGGGTGTAGCCGCTGCCCGGCCGGTACAGGATGCGCAGCGCGGTGGAGATCAGCGTCTCCTCGTAGTCGCGCACCCTGGCGCCGCGGACCAGCTCGACCAGCCCGGCGATCAGCGTGACCTGCCTGGCGCGCAGGTCCTGCAGCACCTGCAGCTGCAGCTCCGGCAGCTCGTCCAGCAGCGGGACCACCGCGCCGAGCACCCCCGCGGCCAGCGGGTTCAGCTGGCCGTGGCCGTAGCCGAGGTCGATGACCTGGCCGCCGACCATCTCCACCATCTTGCGGTAGTCCGGCTTGACGTCGGCCAGGATCAGCGGGGTGATGCCCTGGGCGATGCCGCCGAGCACGATCCGGCGCACCAGGGAGGACTTGCCGAAGCCGTTCAGCCCGAGCACGAACAGGCTGGGCGCGGTGATGAAGCTGCCGCGCAGAAACCAGTTCATCGGGTCGAAGCAGACCGGGGCGCCGGTGTGCAGGTGCGAGCCGAGCGGGGTGCCGATCAGCGGCGCGCCCGCGCCGACCGACCACGGCCAGAGCCCGGCCACCTGCGCCGTGGTGGCGCGGTACTCGACGGGTCGGCCGACCACGTTCATCCGGCCGCCGCCGGGGCCCGCGTAGCCGCGGTCGGTGAGCTGCGCGGTGGCGCGGTCGAAGCCGTCCTCGTGCGCCTGCTCGGTGCGGGCGGCGGCATTGCGGCGGCGGGCGTCGTCGGTGGTGATCCGGAACTGCGCCCAGACCGCGCGCAGGCCGTTCTGCTCGCGGGCGATCGCCTCCAGCTGGGCGCGGGTGGCGTCGTCCAGGATCGCCGGGCCCTGCTGCTTGCGCTTGTCCGCCTTGGCCTTGGCGCGGCGGGCGGCCGGGTCGGCGGCATTGCCCATGGCGCGGTCGGCGGTGTAGTCCGGCTTCTGGTCGCGGCGGTCGCGGGGCTGCCGGTCCTTGCGCAGGTTCGCCGGGCGGCGCGTCCGGCGCGGAGCCGGCGGCTCCGGCTGCCTGCGCGGGGCGACGTCGTCCGGGGAGCGGCGGGCGATCTCCGCGTCGCCGCGGCGCGGCGCGGTGCCGCGGCGGGCCTCGGCGGCGGCGCGCGCCGATTCCGCGGCGCGGCGGCCGTTCTCGATCGAATCGTGCCCGGAATCCCGGCGTCCGCCCTCGGCCGCGGGCCTGCGCACGGTGTCCCCGTCGATCGATGCGCGACGGCTCTCCGCCGCCCGCCGCTCGGCGGCCGGTCGCCGCCCGGTATCCCCGTCGATCGCCGCACGCCGCGCCTCGGCCGACGGGCGCCCCGGCTCGGGCGCGCGCCGCTCGACGGCGGGCCTGCGGCCGGTGTCGGCCTCGCTCGGGCCGCGCCGCGCCTCGGTGGGCGGGCGACCGGATTCCGGCGCACGCCGCGCGCTCTCGGCCGCGGTCCTGCGCTCGACGTCGTGGTCGACGGGCGCACGCCGCGCCTCGGGCGCGGGCGGGCCGGATTCGGGTGCGCGGCGAGCACTCTCGGGCGGGCGGCGCCGCTCGGGTGCGCGCCGGGGTTCGCCCTCCGGGTCGGCGGGCGCGCGGCGCGCGGCGTCGTCGCGCTGCCGCGGCGGGGCGTCCGGCGCGCGACGTCCGCGCGGGCGCCCCTCGCTGTCCGGCGGCTCCAGCGTCGGCGGCGCGGGCCGACGCCGGGGCGGCTCGGTCAGCGCCGGGTCGGCCCACTGTTCGTGGTCACCCCGGTTCTCCCGCGCGTCGCGCCGGGAGCCGCGGCGGGCCGGGGCGCTCCCCCGGTCCCGGACCGGTGGTTCGTAGTCACGTGCCATGGTTCGCTCACCCCGCCAATGCCTTCGGAATGGTCGCGTGCTCCGGCAGGATGACACCGCACCCGAGGGAGGCCGCGAAGGCCGCCGCCTGGTACCGGTAGCACCGCCGGATCTTCAACCGCGCCTGTGTGGACAGGTCGCGGGTAATCGCCTCGATGCGCGGCAGGTCGCCGCGCATCGGTTCGGTGATGGTCACGAGCGCGCCGAACCGCGTGACGCCGTGACCACGTGCCTGTTCCTCTCTCGCCTGCTGGGTGGCGCCCACCCGCAGGGTCGCCGCGGCCGACACGACGCCGCGTTCGCTCTGCTGCGCCACCAGCGCGTTCTTGAAGTCGTCGTCGACGATCTCGGCGGCGTCCGCGGCCGAGTGCGGCCGGTACACGATGGCGATCCGCTTGCGCGGCACCTCCGGGTTCGGCGCCAGCAGGCGCTGCAGCACCCGCTCGTCGACGGCGCCCTCGGGGGCGGCGTCCATCTCCCAGGTGACCGAGCGCCCGCCGTCGTGCAGCAGGTGGTCCCACTTCTCGTCGTGCGAGACCGGCCCGGCGTCGGCCCAGTCCAGGCCGTGCCCGCCGGGCTCGCCCGCGGCGACCTCGAGGTCGGCCTGCGCGGCCGGGTCGTAGCTGCGCCGGATGAAGGCGATGACCTCCTCGGCCGCCATCGGCTGCGCCCGCACGCCCGCCTCGGCCAGCGCGGCGCAGATGCCGGGCAGCCTGCGCCCGATCTCCACCGCCTCCTCGGCCGGGTTCTTGCGCCGCTCGGCGGTGGTGGCCTTGAAGGTGATCGCGACCCGGGGCAGCAGCTGCACCCGCTCCTGCGGCAGCTCGGTGGCGAGCTCGTACATCACCTGCTGCGCCAGGTCCGGCGCCTCCGGGCGGGTGATCGTGGAGACCTCGGTGAGCAGCCGGTTGCCGGTCTCCGGCACGGTGTCGATCACCGGGACGACGGCGATGATGTCGCTGGTCTGGCCGACCGAGGCGAGGAACGTGCCCCAGGCCGAGACCCAGCGGTCGATGACCGGCTGGTCCACCGCCTCGTGCCCCTGCGGCCAGGCCCGCAGCACCACCGTGTACTGCGCGAACTGCGGCAGGTGGATCATGCCGAAGCTGTAGCCGCCCGCGTCGATGCCCTCGTAGAGCTTGGAGGGCGCGAGCAGCCCCGGCAGCCGGGTGACGCCACCGGGGATCCGGGAGAACCGGCCGCCGCGGTACACGTGCTCGCCGCGATTCCGCGACCGCATCCAGTTGAACATCATGATTCCCGTCTCGTACCCGGAGCGACCCCCGGTCCGCCACACCAGTGGCACCATCACGACGACGCCGACGCCGCCGACGATCACCCCCCATTGGAAGCCGCCGACCATCGCGCAGATCAGCGCGGTGATCACGACGACGAAACCGATGACGGTCTCCTCCCAGCGCAGGCCGAACAGCCCTGCGCTGCGGGGTTTCTGCCAGAGGCCGTAGGACCGGCGCTCGTAGGTCTCGGTACTCGTCATCGCGGAATGGTGCTCCTCCCGAGATCGGGCGACCGGTTGGTCCAGCGGTCACCCGCCATGTCGCCCATGGCCTGATCCGCCCGGTTCATCCCCGAGGTGGCGGCGCGCGCGGACGCGACCCGGCCTGCCACCCTGGACGCCCCGGACGCTACCCCGCCCGCGCCCGCGGGCCCGGAGGCGCGCGCAGGCGGCGGGGCGGCGGCATTGCCCGCCCCACCTCCCCCGCCGCGCGGCGGGGTCGGCCGCGGCGACGGCCGCATCCCGCCCGCGCCGCCGGGGGGCCGCGGCCCGGTGCCGCTGCCGCTGACGTAGCCGGCCCGGCCGGGCGCCGCGGCGGTGCGGGTGCCGACCGCCTTGGTGCCCATGGCGCCGAGGGCAGCCGCCGCCACCAGCGTGCCGCCGGTCGCGGTGAGGCCGGAGCCGCCGCTGCCGACGATGGCGACCGCCGGGGTGACCAGCCGCATGAGCGCGGGCAGCACGAACGCGACCGAGCAGAGCAGCACGATGGCGACCAGCATGCGCTGCGCCTCCTCGCCCTCCGGCAGCCCGCCGGTCGGGGTCATGCCGTCCACGTGCCCGGCGGTGGTGAAGGCGATCATGTAGACGATGGCGGCCACCGGTTTGTAGAGCATGAAGGCGATGATCCAGCCGACCAGCTTCTGGTACGAGGACTTGCCGATGTCCATCCCGGACGAGGCCGCGGCCAGCGGCAGCACCCCCGCCGCGATGATCAGCAGCCCCTGCCTGACGATGGCGAGCACGATCTGCGCCAGCGCGCCGAGCAGCCCGACGATCGCGATGATCAGCACCAGGCCGGGCGAGAACGCCTGCAGCTTGCTGGTCTTCACCATCAGCTCGGCCATGTCCTTGGCATTGCCGTTGGTGGCGTCCTGGATCAGCCAGTCCGCGAAGCGATCCGAGGCCTGGGTGCCCGCCACGATCACCGCGCCGAGCATCCAGGAGCTGAACACCACCCGGGCGAACATCCGGAAGGACTCGGCCGCCTCGCTCACCGCGGCCCCGCGCCTGGCCGCGGCGAGCCGCGCGCCGGAGAGGATCACCGAGGCTATGAGCAGCATGATCTGGATCTGGTACGTGTACTCGTTGATCTTGGTGAAGAGCGACCCGGAGTCGCTGGCCGCCTCGTTCGGCACCCGCATCCAGAAGGTCAGCGCCAGCGAGATGGCCTCGCCGAGGCCGTTCATCAGCGAGTCGACCACATTGCCGAAGGTCGAGTCCCACGCCTTGTCCTTGACCGCGGTCGCGGCCTCGCCCGGATGCGAGGCGGCATTGCCCGCCTTGCACACCGCCGAGGCGGCATCGCCCAGCGAGACACCGGGAATGCCGACGCCGTCGAGGGTGTCGTGCAGCTCGTTGCACGCCTCGTCGAAGCCGTAGGTCTGGCCGTAGGCGATCATGGGCGTCGCCATCATCACCGTGAAGACGACCGCGAGAATCGTGATTATCCGCCGCATCATGGCGTCCACCCCTCGATGTAGTGCCTGATCACCATCGGGTCCACCCCTCGAGCGTCTCGAGGTATTCGGTCTGCGCGTTGGTCGACGTGGTCGGCTTGAGCCGCCAGTCGCCCGCGTCCCACACCACCACCAGCCGGACGGCGGCCCACAGCTGCTTGCCGTCGACGACCGGGCCGCGCGCGGCGAGCCGCACGATGGCCAGGTCGTCCGCGTAGTCGTCGATCTTGAAGGCGTCCGGGGCCACCAGGTAGCGGGTGACCTTCTCCGGCTGCTGCTCCGGCAGCTTGTCCGCGGCCAGCGCGGTCTCGTACGCGGCCAGCTGCTGCGGCGAGACCCGCACCTGGGTGACGTACAGGTCGCGGTTGGCCGGGCGCGCGTTCAGCCGGTAGGTGATCTGCGCGGCGGCCAGCGCGGCGCCCTGCGGGGTGTGCGCGTAGCCGACGGCGAGGCCGTTCTCGATCCGGGCCGGGCCGTCCGAGGTGGAGAACGGCACCGAGGCGCCGTACACCCGCTGCCAGCCCTGCGGCGCCGTCGTCCCGATCGGGGCGGCGGTGAGCCAGGCCGGGTCGCTCGGCTTGCGCTGCTTGCTCGCGTCCTGCGGCAGCGGCTGCCCGGCCGAGTTGTTCGGGATGTCCACCCGGCGGCCGAGGAAATCCGCCTCGGGCGCGGCGAAGCCGGTTCCCTCCGCGGTGCTCCCCGCGGGCGGCAGCGCCGCGGAGGCGCTGTTCTCGTCCCGGCTCAGGTACACGACGACCCCGACGATCAGGATGAGCGCGAGCACCGCGGCGGAGGCCACCGCGCCGAACGACACCCGCTCGCGCGGTGCCGCGGAATCCTTGCCGCTCACGGCACCTCCCCCGGCCGCGGGCTCACTGCGGGGCCTCCAGCTGCACGATCTCCGGCGGCACCTGGTCCACCGCGTCCACCGGGCGCACGGTCGAGTCCGGGTCGGGCAGCCGCAGCCGCCAGTCCTCGCCGTACCACTCGACGGTGGTGTGCGTGACGGCGCGCGAGGAGTCCGAGTACTCGGTGTAGACGTCGACGGTGGAGCGCTCGTCGGTGTACCCGGTCACCCGGTACCCGAGCACCCGCGGCGCGTACTCCGCGGCGGCCGGGCCGGTGATCGAGAGCTGCACCCGGTTGATCGCCCACTCGTCGCGCGCGGGGCCCGGCACGACCTCCCGGTTCACCACCTGCGACCACTGCCCGTCCGGGGCGATGGAGAGCCGGACGGTGTGCACGATGGCGGCCACCGCCGCGCCGGGCGGCGAGTGCTCGAAGCCGGTCGCGGCGCCGTCCGCGCTCGACCGCGGCCCCTGGTCCGACTGCGGCAGGGCGACCCCCTGGAAGGGCTGCCAGCGCACGTTGGTCGGCGCGGCGTTCAGGTCGGGGCCGGACTCGCCCGCATCGCCGCCGCCGCACGCGGTGGCCGCGAGCAGCAGCGCCACGCCGACGGCACCGGCGCCGCTCGCCTGGATTCTGTTCATGATGTCGGAACTCCCCCTGACCGTCGGCGTCACGCAGGCAGGAACGCGAGTGCGATGCCGGAGGCGGTGCTGGCCACGATCGCGCCGAGCAGGCTCATGAGCACGCCGAAGGACGCGTCGTTGACGGCCAGATCGGACTTGAAGGCCATCCACAGCCGCCCGGCGGACAGGATCATCCAGGCCAGGCAGACCAGCAGGACGAACCAGAGCAGCCAGTTCAGCAGCTGCATGAGCGGCTCGAGCACGTCCGCGGGCATCTGTTTGTAGGCGAGCACGGCGGACCTCACGTCCCGATGACGGCGTTCATGATGGTGCCCGCGCTGGTCGCGACGACGCCGCCGATCATGGCGCCCGCCACCATCTTCGGCGACTCCAGCCCGCCGCCGGTCCACCGCTCCCAGGCGAACTTGCCGCCCGCGTAGATGATCGCGACGATCCCGGCGAGCAGCACGAACCAGGTGAGGTAGCGGACCAGCTGGAGGATCTTCTCCGAGCCGGGCGGTGCCTCCGGGGTCGGGTTGCCGACCTGGGCGAGCACCGCGCCCGCGTCCTGTACGGCCAGCAGCAGCGCGCTCATCCGGATACCTTTCTGAAAGCGGAGATGACGTGGTTCGGCACGGCGATCACTCCTCGAACATCCGCTCGTCGGCGTCGTAGCTGGATTCGCGCAGCGCCGAGCGGGCCGCCGCGACGATCTCGGAGCCGAGCCGGTGGATCTCCGGCGGCACCTCGTCGAGCGGATCGATCCGGCGCTTGCGCGGCAGCTGCACGTCCCCCGGGGTCCACACCGGCAGCTTCTCCGGCTCCACCAGGGTCCACTCCTCGACCCACGGCACCTGCCAGAGCTGGCCGGCCAGCGAGCCGACCACGTCGCGGTAGCGGCGGATCTCGGCGGGCAGCCTGCCGGGGCGGGCGGCGACGGTGACCAGGCCGAGCACGTCGGCGCGGCCCGCGTAGCCGGAGAGGTGCTGGCGGAGCAGATCGTGCGCGCGCGTCAACCCGGGGATGGTCTCCCTGGCGACGAGGACGACGAACGGCGATTCACGCTCGAAGACGCCGGGCCAGCGGCGGCTCGAATCCGCCACTGGCGCAAGCACATGCGCGAGCGTACTGGCTCCGGCGCCGCCGTGCACACCCAGCACCCAGACCAGCGGCGCCCGCCCGATTCCCGGCACCGGACGCTGCCAGATGGGAGCACGTCGGGACTCCGGCGGAGCGATGACGCCCGCCGTCCTCGGCTCCGGTTCGGAGCGGCGCGGAAGTTTCATGGCCGCCGTCATGATGCCACTCCGCGCAGTAGCTCGTCGTAGGCTGCCCTGGTCGCCTCGGCCAGTTCGCCGTGCTGGACCAGCTCGCCGCGGGCCAGGTGCGGGTCGTACGGGATCTCCCGGATCTCGTGCACCCAGCCCGCCAAGTGCTCGCGCAGGTGGTCGGCGACGCGCGAGTCGGAGTCCGGGAGCTGGTGCGAGACCACGATGGTGGTGTCGCCGACGATGCCGCCGCCCTGCCCCTCGTCGGCCGCGCCGAACTGGTCGTCCAGCCACTCCAGCGTCACCCGCAGCCGGTTGGCGGCGTCGGTGCGCGACGGGATCGCCAGCACCAGCGCGATCTCCGCGTCGTCCAGCAGCGGGCGCAGCTGCCGCGCGGCGATCGGGCTCCCGCCGTCGTAGACCGCGGTGAACCCCGCTTGCGAAACCGCCCGTGCCACGGTCAGATACGTCGCGCGGCGGCGCAGCGGGGCCTCGTCCCGCCAGAGCAGCCCGATGCCGGAGGAGGCCCGGGAGAGGCACTCCTTGAGCGGGGCGGGCTCGTCGTCGCCGCGGCCGTAGAGCCACGACTGCAGGCTGATCGGGTGCAGGTGTTCGTCCGCGCCGCGCAGCGCCAGGTCGCCGCCTGCCGCGGTGGCGTCGACCGCCACCGTCGGGGTGCCGCCCGCGGCCCGCGCACCCGCGAGCCCGAGCACCGTCGTCGTCGTGCCCGCGCCGCCACAGCCCCCGACCACCAGGATCGGTCGCTGCCGGTCGGCCCGGGAACTCCAGTCCTCTCCCATCGCTACTGCTCTCCTCTATCCGGCCGCGATGCCCGTGATCAGGGTGCGGCCGCCGATCTCCGCGGTGGTGACCGTCTGCCTGCTGTACGACGCGGGGACTCCACCGGGCCGATGTTCGGTGACCTCGACCGAGTATCGATTGTCGCCCACCCCGGTGATCCGCACGCAGTGCGTGGTTCCGGCCGGGATGGAGTCGATTCCGCGCTGGATCACCGGGGCGGGCGAGACCGCGGCGTCCGGCGCCACCAGCTGCCTGGCCGAGCTGCCGCTGCGGTCCACGTAGTACGCGTACTGGAAGGCGAGGATGGCGTCCGGCCCCGACATCGCGCCGCCCCGGCCCGCGCCGCGCACCTCGGTCGGGGTGCGGCCGGTCGGGCAGTCGGCGCCGCCCGCGCCGCCGATCTGCATGGCGGAGGGGACGATCGGCTCCGAGCCGGTGCGCTCGGTGCCGGAGCCGAGCAGGTAGACCACGCCGAAGGCGGCGAGCACGAGCAGCAGCACCGCGACGCCGAGCACGACGAAGGCGCGGCGGCGCTTGCCGTCGGCGGGCGGGTCCTGCTCGCGCACGGCGCGCGGGCCGGGCAGCGTGCGCACCGCGCCGTCGTCGTCCCAGCCGGGCCGGGTCGGGGCGGCGGACCGCCCGGAGCCGACCCAGTCGGACCAGCCGCCGACGAATTCGCTGCGCTGCGCGGGCACGTCGCTCGGCACGTAGGTGTCGAAGCGGTCGTCGTTCTCCCACTGCTCCCGCTCGCCGCGGTGCCCGGTGAGCGGGGTGACGGTGTCGGCGGCGAGGTCGGCATCGCCGAACAGGTCGGTGTCGTCCAGGGGTTCGGCCGGGCGCAGCCGGGAGACGTCGGCCCGGTCCGCCTCCTCGGCGGCCGCGGCCGCTTCGGCCTCGCGCTCCCAGGGGAACTTGAGTTCGTCGTCGATCTCGGCGGGCGGGATGGTCACCGCGGTGCCGGTGTCGACCTGGACCACCTCGGCGTCGATCACCGGGGGCGGCGGGGTGTCGTCCGCGGTGTCCGCGGTCGCGGGCTCGCTGCCCGCGGGCGCGATGACGACCGGCTCGACCGGGGGCTCGACGACCACGGGCTCGACCACCTCGGCGGCGACCGACGGTTCCCGATCAGCGGCGGTTTCCCGCCCGGCGGCGGGCTCGCCCCCCGCCCCCCGCTCCGCGTCGGCCTCGACCCGCGTCACGCGCTCTGCGTCGGGCACGGTCTCGCGGTCCGCGGCGGTCTCCGGCTCCCCCTCCTTCCGACGCCCCTCGACGGCGTCGGCCGGGTCGACCGAGAGCAGCGGGGCGCCCGGCGGCGCGGGATCCGCCTCCGGGTCGGGGTCGGCTCGGCGCTCCGGCTCGGCGGCCGGGGTCGCCGGCTCCAGCGCCCCGTACCATCGCGACAGCTCTTTGTACGACTTCAACATTCCCCCATTCCCGCTGATCGGGGCGCGTGGTGCAGCATGAATCGGCCCTTCTCGGCGTTCAGTTCGTGGAGAACGGATAGGCGTTGCCTGCGGAATCGGGTCGGTCGGCGGGGGGCGCCGACGGCACCGCGCCACCGGCGGAGGCGCCGTCGACTCCACTCCCGAAGGGGAATTGTCCCGTACCCGACGGAGCCGGTGTCGGAGACGCGCCGGAGCTGCCGTCGAAGAATCCGGTCGGTACCTTCGGCGCCGCGCCGGACGGCTTTCCCCCGCTGCCGACGGTCGCGTGGATGTCGTGCGCCGTCGCCGCCAGCCAGTCCGCCACGAACTGCGTCGGCGCGTCCCCGTCGGCCGAGACGGCGGCGCTGCCGTAGGCCCCGTGCCGCTGCACCGTGTCCCAGTAGCGGACCCAGGTGGTGGTGTTCAGCAGCTCGCTGTTGTCGGTGATGTTCTGCACCACCGCGTCGAAGGCCTGGGTGACCAGGCGGGAGACCGTGGTGGGCGGGATCAGCTGCGGGATCGCGCCGAGCAGCTTGGTCCCGAGCATGAGCAGCGCGGCGGGCGGGTTGCTCAGCGCGGCCGTGGCGAGCTCGGCGATGGCGGTCGGGTTCAGCACCGTCTTCACCACCGTGACCACGGCGTTCAGCCCGATCATGCCGACCTTGAGCATGGCCTTGAAGGCGCCGTTCAGGTCGAGCGGGGTGCGCGGGTCGGAGGCCTCGGCCAGCCGCTGCGAGATCGACTGCTTCGGCGCCAGCGAGAGATTCGCCAGCGAGGTGCCGGAGATGTCCTCGTTCACCACCTTGGTGGCGGTCTTGATCGAGGTGAAGGCCAGCGCCTGCGAGATCGAGACCAGCGAGGCGATCGGGTCGCCGCCGCTCAGCTTGGCCTGGCCCGCGATATTGGCAACGGCCCGCAGGATCGGGGCGCCCTCGGGGGCGTCGCAGGCGAGATCGCCCGCGGCGCAGAAGCTCGCGACCCGACCGGTGAGCGAGCCGAAGTTGGCCGCCCGGTCCCGCTCCGGGCCGATGCCGCCGCCGGTGGCGGGCGCCTGCGGCAGGGCGGCGATGTTCGCGATCTCGGCGCCCTCGACGCCGGGCGCGGCGTCCGGCGCGGCCTTGCCCGGCGCGCCGGGGAACAGCGGGGCGCCCGGATTGCGGGTGGGATCACCGAACAGCGCGACGGCGGCGACCTTCTCGGCGGCCAGCACCCCGTGCCCCTGCCCGACCTCCTGGGCGAACATGGAGGCGACGTGCGCGCCCTGCGAGTACCCGACGATCGCGAAGCGGGTGTCGCCGCAGCGGTCGGCGACCTGCTTGGCCATGGTGCGGAGCCGGATCAGCCCGCCGGAGATGGATTCCGAGTACGGCGCCTGCTGCCCGCCGACGGCGCCGCCGAAGCCCGCCTCGTACGGCACGTACGCGCGGTCGACCAGCCCCGGCTCGCTCGCCTTCGCGAGCAACGGCCGGAAGACGGTGGAGAGCATCCCGGTGTCGGTGCTCGGCGCGGCGTCCGGCGAGGACTCGCCGGTGCCCTGGATACCCAGCGCGTAGAGCGCGGGACACGACGCGATCTCCAGCTCCGTGGACGGACCCGCGGGCGGCTGGGCTGCGGCTGTCCCCGCGGTCGCGGTCGCCACAGCGACGGCGAACGCGACCAGCATTCCCGAGATTCTTCCCGTGTACGTTGCCATAGCGGTTCGCAATCAGTCCGTATCGCCGAGCCAACAGGACGCTTCGAAACGCAATAGACCGTAACAGATTCCGGCTATGACTGCGGGCACGGCGGAAACATTCCGCGGGACACCGTGGTGTCCGTGACACATCGACGGCGATCGCTCGGCGGCACACCGCAACTTTCCGAATTCCCCGCGCGGCGCCCGGTGCGCCCCGCGGCCCGGAACGGCCGCGGAAAGCAAGTTACCACCGCAACCACCCCTCCGGGGCGAATTGCGGGCAAACGGAGACATGTTCGTGTCGCGACGCAAGATCACGACACTGCCCCCGCACTGCCAGTGTTGGTTTGGCGCGCCTGTGGCGCGCGGGTTCGCGGCCCGGGGAGGTTCGCGTCCGAGCGCGCGAGGCTTGCGCCTTCGGCACC